>NZ_CDXDOR010000005.1:16978-53342 GCF_978021225.1 Frankia sp. CeTa3Moorea
CCATCACCGGCTTCGGCGTGTTCGAGCGGGTGGAACGTGCCGCCCGCACGGGTCGTAACCCGGCGACGGGTGAGCCCGTGCACGTCGCTGCCTCGGTCGTGCCGAAGTTCCGGCCCGGCTCCGAGTTCAAGTCGAGCGTCTCGGCGAGCAACGACTGACCATCGGTGCGGGCGCCGGGCTTACCGGTGCCCGCGCCGCATGGCGTCGGCCAGCAGGTCGTGCTGGTAGTCCGACAGGCGAACGTCGTCCGGCCCGGTCGTGCGTCGTTCCCAGTGGCCGTCGGACTGCAGCACCCAGGCGGACACCTCGTCGGAGAACGCGTGGTCGAGCATCTGCCGCAGGGTGTCTCGCCGGTCCGGGTGCGGGACGCGCACGAGTGCCTCGATACGACGGTCGAGATTGCGGTGCATCATGTCCGCACTGCCGATCCAGAACTCGCCGGACGAGGTGAACTCGAGGACCCGGCTGTGCTCCAGGAACCGCCCCAGGATCGAACGCACGTGGACCGTCTCCGACAGGCCCGGCACTCCGGGCCGTAGGGCGCAGATCCCGCGGACCAGGCAGTGCACGGGTACCCCGGCGATGGAGGCGTGATACAGGGCGTCGATCACCTGCTCGTCGACGAGGCTGTTGACCTTGATGCGGATCCCGGATTCCCGGCCCTCCCGGGCAGCCTGGGCCTCGGCTTCGATCCGCTGCAGGATGCCGTCCCGCATGTGCTGCGGGGCGACCAGCAGCGAGCGGTACTCCGTCTGCCGGCTGTAGCCGGTGAGGACGTTGAACAGGTCGGTGAGATCCGCGCCCACGTCCGGGTCGGCGGTCAGCAGCCCGAGGTCCTCGTAGAGCCGAGCGGTCTTGGGGTTGTAGTTGCCGGTACCCACATGGCAGTAGCGGCGCAGGCCGCCGTGTTCCTGGCGTACCACGAGGCAGGTCTTGCAGTGGGTCTTCAGGCCGATGAGACCGTAGACCACGTGGCAGCCGGCCCGTTCCAGCTCGCGGGCCCAGCGGATGTTGGCGCTCTCGTCGAACCGGGCCTTGATCTCGACGAGGACGACGACCTGCTTCCCCGCCTCGGCCGCGGCGATGAGGGCATCCACGATGGGGGAGTCCCCGGACGTGCGATAGAGCGTCTGCTTGATGGCGAGAACATGCGGATCGGCCGCCGCCTGCTCGATGAACCGCTGGACGGACGTGGTGAACGAGTCGTACGGGTGGTGGACGAGGACATCGCCTTCCCGGAGCACGCTGAAGAAGTCCGGTGTCTCGCCCTCATCGGTCGTCAGCCGCGGATGTGTGATCGGGACCCGCGGCGTATCCCTCAGCTCCGGGCGGTCGAGGTCGTAGAGAGCCCACAGGGTCGACAGGTCGAGCAGGCCGGCGACCCGATGTACCTCGCGTTCGGTGATCTCCAGCTCCCGCATCAGCAGGATGAGCAAATCATCATCGATGTCGGCGTCCACCTCCAGGCGGACGGCGGGACCGAACCGGCGCCGGGCGAGCTCGCGCTCCAGGGCCTGGAGCAGATCCTCCGCCTCGTCCTCCTCGACCTCGAGGTCGGCGTTGCGGGTGACCCGGAACAGATGGGAGTCGATCACTTCCATGCCCGGGAACAGCTGGGAGAGATGGGCGGCGATCACTTCCTCCAGCGGGACGAAGCATGCGCTCGCCTGGGGGGCCAAGCCCCCCGGGACACCGGTCGTGCCCGTGGGCTCCACCGCCACGGGGATCAGCCGAGGAACGTTCTGGGGCACCTTCACCCGGGCGAAGCGGTCGACCTCCCCGCCCGGCTCACGGACCTGGACGGCCAGATTGAGCGACAGCCCGCTGATGTAGGGGAAGGGATGCGCCGGATCGACGGCGAGGGGGGTGAGCACCGGGAAGATCTGCTCGTGGAAATAGTGGTGCAGCTGATCACGCTGGGTCTCGGTCAGCTGGGACCAGAACCGGATGCTGATCCCGGCATGGGCCAGCGACGGCCCCACCTCGTCGGTGAAGCACCGCGAATGCCGCTGGGCGAGCTCGGCCGTCATCTTGCTGATGAGATCGAGTTGTTCCCGGGAGGTCAGCCCGTCGGCGGAACGGACGGCCAGTCCCGTCGCCTCGCGTCGCATCAGCCCCGCGACCCGGACCATGAAGAACTCATCCAGGTTGCTGGCGAAGATCGCCAGGAACTTCGCGCGCTCCAGCAGGGGCGTGGACACGTCCTCGGCGAGCGCGAGGACCCGGGCGTTGAAGTCGAGCCAGGACGCCTCCCGGTTGATGAAGCGGCCGGCGGGCAGGTCGGACGGCGCCGGCTGGCGCGGCGCCTCCAGAGGCTCGAGCAGGCCACTGCGGGCCTTGCGCTGAGGCTGTTCAGGATGGGTCGCCAGCAGCTCGCTCATGCCTGTAGATGGTGCCAGCCCCCGATGGACTCGGCAGCGTCGATCCGGCATCTCTGGCAGCGGGGGCCGGATGGGACCCGTATCGCCGGTCTGACCCCGATCCGGACGCTGGCAGAGACCGCGCGGCACGCGAGGTATCCGCCTACTCTTTGTGATATAGCGATCACGCGTTACGGTTCCGAGGGGCGCCGTCGCGCTCGTTTGTATCTTGTCGTGATGTAGCCGGCCGTTTCCGTGGTCCGGTCGGATCCCTCTGCCCCAGGTGGCCGACTGCCCCAGGCGGCCGGCGCAGGGGGAGGAGGACGGGACGAGGGATGCTCGTCGACGCCGCCGCGATCGCCGCGGGCCTGACCGCGACACTAAGTTGTGCCCGGGCCGGTCGCCGTCTCGGTCGAGTACGGGGCCGCTGGCTGGTATGGCTGTCCTTCGCGCTGACGACCTGGACGGTCGGACAGGCCGGATGGATGCTGCACCGCTGGGATGGGGCATCGGTCGGAGGGCGGACCGCGACGGATGCCGGGTATCTCACCGACGCCGGCCAACTCGCCATGCCGGTCCTCGCGCTCGCCGCCTTCGCGGCTGTTCCCGCGGGTCGGGCGCGTCGATCACGACCGCGCGCGGGCGTGCTGGCGCCGGCAGGGATGGCTGGCCTCGCTGGGGGCACCAACCGCTGGCCGCCGAGTTCCCCGCGGCTCACCCGCGTCGCCGGGGCGGGCGGCGAGGGGGCGGGCGCCGCCTATCCGCGCGCCAGTCCGGCCACCGCGTTCGACGAGGTCATACTCGGCAACTCCCTGTTCCTGCTCGCCTGGTCCGGGGTGCTCGCCGGGATCGACGAAGTGGACTCCTCCCGCCCGCCGCAGCCGGTGGAGCATCTCCTCGCGGTTGCGCATCCGATCGTCGTGCTTCTGCTGATCCTCGCATTCCTGCACGTGGCAGGCTTCCGGCAGCCGGTGGATCTGCCCGCCATCGCGATCGCCGGAACCGGACTGGTGTGCCTCGCGGTCGTCGGCGTGTGGATCGTTCAGCTCGACGACGGTGATCCCACGATGACGGGTTCCTGCTCGGTCGCCGGTGCCCTGTTGATCGTTCTTGCGGCATCGCGTGCCGGCCGGGAGGACGGCCGGGAGAACGGCCGCCGGCCCCGCCGATGGCCTGTTCGCGGCGAACTGCTCGGATGGCTGTGGCCGGCGGTACCCTATGTCGCCGCGGCCGTGGTCGCGGCGCTTCTGCTGGGGCGGGCCCACGGCGGAGTCGTTCTCGATCCGATCGAGATCATCGGGGGTGCGACGCTCGTCCTCACCGTCCTCGTCCGGCAGCTGACGACCCTGCGGGCGAGCCAGCGGTTGGCGAGCCGGGTCTGCGAGGCCGAACACGAGGTGCGGCACTGGACATCCCATGACCCGTTGACCGAGCTGGCCAACCGCACCCTGTTCCAGCAGCGGCTCACCGACGCCCTCGCCGCGAGCCGCCACGACGGCCGTGACGTGGCCGTCCTGTACTGCGACCTCGACGACTTCCGGGTCGTCAACGACAGCCTCGGGCACGCCGCGGGTGATCATCTCCTGCGCGCGGTCGGGCAACGGCTACGACACTGCGTAGGCACGTCGGACACTGTGGCGAGGCTCGGCTCCGACGAGTTCGCCGTGCTGTTGGACGGTGGGCGGGAACTGCCCGAGACCGTTGCCGAACGGGTCCTGGCCGCGCTGCGCCAGCCGGCGCCGGCCGCCGGTCACCTCTGGCCGGTCCGCGGGAGTGTGGGGCTGGTCGTCGCGCGTCGGACCCAGGAGACCACCGAGGCGCTGCTCCGGCGGGCCGACACAGCCGTCCACACGGCAAAACGAACGGGAAAGAACCGTCTGGTGGTCTACCGGCCCGGGCTGTGCCCGCCCAGCGCCGGCACGCACCTCGCCGACGCCCTCGCCACCGCCCTGCGCAGGGGAGGACGGTCGGCCGGCTTCGACGTGCACTATCAGCCCATCGTGCGGCTGCGCGATCGCAGTCCGGTCGCCTTGGAGGCGCTCGCCCGATGGACGGAGCCGGGGCGTGGACCGGTGCCACCGGGCACCTTTGTTGCGGCCGCGGAGGACGGCGGCATCGTCGGCGCCCTCGACGACATGGTCCTCACCCAGGCCTGCGCGGAGGTCGCCGTGGCGTACCCGGCCTCGGCACTGCGGCTGCACGTGAACGTCTCAGCCAGCAGGGTTGCCGACACCACGCTGCTCGACAGCGTCGCCCAGGCGCTGGCGGCCAGTCGGTTCGACCCGGGCAGGCTGGTGGTCGAGATCACCGAAACGAGCCGGATCGACGATCTGCGCGGCGCACGCGAGGTGCTGAACGAGGTTCGTGCGCTGGGGGTGGCGGTCGCGCTCGACGACGTCGGTGCCGGCCACAGCACATTGGCCGCCCTCCATCAACTGCCGGTGGACGTCGTGAAGCTCGATCGGACGCTGCTCGAACTGCCCAGAGACGGACACCGGGTGGCGACGATGCGTCGATCGATGATCAGTCTCGCGCACGCCCTCGGTGCCGTCGTCGTGGCTGAGGGCATCGAGCGGGAAGGACAGATCGCCGAGCTCGAGGAGCTGGGTTGCGAGCTGGGTCAGGGATACTTCTTCGCCCGACCTGGTCCGCTCGCGTCGCTCACGATCCGGCGCTGGGTTCCGCCTACGATCCCCGGCGGTACGGACAGCCCTGGCTCCGCCGAGGTGCCCGGTTCGCCGCCGGGTTCGCCGGAGTCCTCCGCCGCGAGCGGGGAGTGATACCCGGCGGTCAGCGCCGCCCTGGTGGCCCAGCCCACCCCCAGGTCCCGGGCCTGCGCCAGATCCGCCAGCGTGTCGACGTCACGTCGCAGTCCCGGTACCGAGCCACCGAGGGTTCCCGTCAGATCCACCGCTCCGGAGCGACGGTGCGTGGCGTGACTATGCGGTCCGAATGCGGGCTGCAGGATGGCGCCGGCCGACGCGGTCAGCAGAACGGTTCCCGTTCCGGCCGCGTCGGCGAGAACCGCGCGACGGTGCTGGCTCGCCTCGGACAGCGCCTGATGCAGCTCGGGGGGGCGCAGCGCGGGAAGGTCGGCGGAGAGGGCAGCCACCGCACGGGTGGGCCAGCGGGCCGAGGCCAGCGCGGCGCCGTGCACCAGGGCGGGATTGAGACCTCGGTCGGGTTCGTCCGGAATCACGACGAGCCGAGCACCCCTCGCAGCCGGGGAAAGGTCCGGTTGATCTGCGCCGATATAGTGGAGATTGGGGAGAGCCGACAGAGCGTGGTCGGCCGTCTGATCGTTCGTCACGATCATCACGGCGCCGACCAGACTGGTCTCGGACTTAAGTACCGCCGTCACCGTGTCCAAGGCCATCGCAAGGGCCAGCCGGCTCCGGTCGGGGCGGTCCAGCCGGGTCTTCGCCCGGGTGAGGTTCTTCAGCGGCAGCACGACTGTCCAGGACACTCCGTTTCGTGGGAGCCACACGAAGGCGACCATAGGCCATGCCGACCCCGTGGTGCCCCGGGTCCTCCGGGCGCGGGCTGAACGCCGGAGCCGTGGCGCTTCCCCGGCAGGCGGCGCATCCTGCGTGGTACCCGTCAGATCGGCGTCTACGGTCAGAGTGAGGACGCGGCGGACGCGGCGGGATGCGAGGTGCGAGGTGTCCAGCCGGCCGGACGTCGGTACCATGCGCGCGATCCATCCGGAGGGCACAATTATTGTCGATTCCTGCCACAAGGTAGAAAACGCCTCGATCGGTGTCGCCTTCCTCGTACCCATCGTCGGGGTTGCGATCGCTCCCCGCGCTCGGCCGGACGTTTCCCGGGGGACGAGGTGAGACGGGCCGCGGTGCTTACGGCCGGGTCCTGGGGAAGCGTGTTCGCGAAGGTCCTCGCGGATGCCGGAGCGCGGGTCAACCTGGTCGCCCGTGACCCTGAGATCGTCCGGGCGGTCAACACCCGCCAGGTCAATCCGCGCTATCTGCCGGCGATCCAGCTGCCGGACCGGGTGCGCGCGATGTCCGACGCGGGGGAGGCGCTGGCCGGCGCGGAGTTCGTGGTGCTGGCCGTACCGTCTCAGGCGCTGCGCTCCGTCCTCGCGGGATGGGCGCCCCTGATTGGGCCCGACGCCGTCTACGTCAGCCTGATGAAGGGGGTGGAGGTGGGCAGCCAGTTGCGGATGAGCGAGGTCATCACGCAGGTCACGGGCGTGTCGCCGGACCGGATCGCGGTGGTGAGCGGTCCGAATCTGGCGCCCGAGATCGCCGCCGAGCAGCCGGCGGCGACTGTGATCGCCAGTACCTCGACGAGCACGGCGGAGGCCGTCCAGGCGGCGTGCTGGACGGCCTATTTCCGCCCCTACACCAACACCGACGTGATCGGCTGCGAGCTGGGCGGAGCGATCAAGAACGTCATCGCGCTGGCTGCCGGCATGCTGGAGGGAATGGGTTTCGGCACCAACAGCCTCGCCTCGTTGATGACGCGCGGCCTGGCCGAGACCCTCCGGCTCGGGGTCGCGCTGGGTGCCGATCCGATGACCTTCGCGGGACTGGCGGGACTGGGGGATCTCGTGGCGACCTGCGGCTCCCCGCTCTCGCGCAACCGCACCTTCGGCGAGAAACTCGGGCGTGGCCTCACGCTCGCGCAGGTGGAGGCCGAACAGCAGCAGGTCGCCGAGGGGGTGCGCTCCTGCCGCCCCCTGCTCGCCATGGCCGATGACCTGGGCGTCTCCATGCCGATCACCCGTCAGGTCGAACGGGTCCTCTATGAGGGTCTTCCTCCGATGGAGGCCGTCAAGGATCTGATGAGTCGGGAGCCGGGCCCGGAGTACCGGCTCCGTCTCTGACCTGCCCGCGCGCCTGGCCTGCCCGCGCCTGGCCCGGCAGCACCATCGTTCCGGTCAGGCCGGGGCGTGGTCGGTGCCGGGGGGCGAACCCACGGCCTGCGTGTCGATGAGCGCTCCGATCGAGCGCAACTTACCCACCGGGTCCTCGTAACCGCGTTCGAGGAAACGGGTCCCGCGGATGACGCTGGTGCCGTCGGCCACCAGCGCGGCCAGCACGTAGGCAAAGCCGGCGCGCAGGTCGGGGATCGCCAGATCACCGCCGGTGAGGGAGGTCGGCCCGCTCACGACCGCCGAATGCTCGAAGTCCCGGGACGCGAACCGGCAGGCCTTCCCGCCGAGGCACAGGGTCGACAGGGCGATGTCGGCGCCCATCTCGGCCAGCTGTCTGGTGTACCCGAACCGGTCCTCGTAGATCGTCTCGTGGATCACGGAGGCACCCCCGGCCTGGGTGAGCAGGACGACCAGGGGCTGCTGCCAGTCGGTCATGAACCCGGGGTGCACGTCGGTCTGCACATGTGACGCGGTCAACGGCCGGGCCCGGAAGAAGGTCATTCCCTGCGGGGTGACCTCGAACTCGCCGCCGAGCCGGCGGAGGTGGTTGAGGAAGGTCGCCAGATGTTCCTGGCGGGCACCGACCACCTCCACCCTGCCGTCGGTGGCCACCGCGGCCGAGGCGAAGGACGCCGCTTCGATGCGGTCGTGGATCGGGGCGTGGGTGGCTCCCCGCAGTGCGCCGACCCCCTGCACCACGATCGTGCGGTCGACTTCCACGTCGACGAGGGCGCCCATCTGCTGCAGGAACATGATGAGGTCGATGACCTCGGGTTCCACCGCCGCATTCGAGATGACGGTCGTACCCTGTGCCCGGACCGCGGCCAGGAGCAGGTTCTCGGTCGCGCCGACGCTCGGGAACGGCAGTGCGACATGGGTGCCGTGCAGACCCAGCGTCTTGACCTGGACGGAACGTATCTGCTCGACGATCTCTGCACCCATGGCACGCAGGCCGGCGAGGTGGAAGTCGACGGGGCGCTTGCCGATCCGGCAACCGCCGGGCAGCGGGATCACGGCTTCGCCGACGCGGTGCAGGAGCGGGCCCATCATCAGGATCGGTATCCGGTTGACCCCGGAGTAGGCCTCGGACAGCGACGCATCGATGATCTTTTCGGTAGCGAGTCGCACAGTGTGCTCGTCCAGCCACTCCACCTGAGTGCCGAGTTCGGCGAGCATGCCCAAGACCACGTCGACCTCGGCGATCCGAGGCACCCGGGTCAGGGTGCACGGCTCTGGCGTGAGGAGGGTGGCGACGAGCAGCTTGGTGACCGAGTTCTTAGCCCCGGACGCCTCGACCGAGCCGGTGAGCGGAGCACCGCCGACGATGCGGTACCATCGTCGGTCGGTACTGGTGGATGGTACCACTCCCGAGCTGTGCGCCCCCACGGGCTACCTCCACGGTGATGATGCGGATGCGTGACGTGCGTCAGGTCACGTGCGGCGGGGCGATTGAACCAGACGCCACCGGCGCGGCCCGAGCCCGACTCTCAGGCCGCTACCTACGGTGACGATAGCCATGGTCTACCGGGCCGATCCCCGCGCCGAGCGGAAAGCCGCTGGCCAGGGCGCCACTGACGTAGGCCTTGGCGGACTGTGCGGCCTCGGCGTGACCACGCCCCTGCGCCAGGTGCGCGGCGATCGCGGAGGCCAGCGTGCAGCCGGTGCCATGGGTGTGCCGCCGGTCCAGGCGGGGGCTTCGGAGGACGACCTCGGTGGTCCCGTCGGTGAGCAGGTCGACCGCGTCGCCGGGAAGATGCCCGCCCTTCACCAGCACCCAGCGCGGGCCCAGGGCGAGCATCGCCTCGGCGGCTCTGGGCAGGCCGGCGACGTCCCGCACCTCCACCCCGGTCAGCAGACGTACCTCGTCGAGGTTCGGTGTGGCGATGGTGGCACGGGGCATGAGCTCCGTACGGACCACCTCGACCGCCTCCGGGGCCAGCAGGGGGTCGCCGTGCTTGGAGACGCTGACCGGATCGACCACGACGGGCACGTCGAGCCGCGAGAGTTCGGCGGCGACCAACGAGACCAGTGCGGCGGAGGAGAGCATCCCCGTCTTCACCGCGTCGACCCCGATGTCCGCCACGACCGCTCTGATCTGGGCTCGGACCGCTTCCGGAGGGAGATCCCACACACCATGGACGCCCAGGGAATTCTGTGCCGTCACCGCGACGATCGCACTCATGCCGTGGACGCCGAGGGCGAGCATCGTCTTGAGATCCGCCTGGATGCCCGCGCCGCCGCCCGAATCCGATCCGGCGATCGTCAGTACGCGGGGCGGGGCGGGGCTCGGTCCCGGCGGCGGCTCGCTCCGGATACTCCGAGCGTTCACGTGTCTCCTATTCATCGCTCTGGGTAGCGTCGTCGTGGTTGCCATCACAACCGGGTACCGAGCCGACCAGCTGACCCCCACGATTGGGGTTCCGGATGAGGCCGGGCGACCCCTCGGTCGGTCGCCGCCGGCCGATCTGAGTAAATTCCTCGACCTCGGAGGCTCTCATCCGGGCCGTTTGCCTGTTACCTTCTGTCGGCCCGTAGTTCTGCTCGACGGGCTGTCGACGTCCGACGAGGGAGCGTCTGTGGTCCACGCGTACATCCTTATCCAGACCGAGGTCGGCAAGTCCTCCTCGGTTGCCAAGGAGATCGAGCAGATCCCCGGGGTCACTCAGGCCGAGGACGTCACCGGCCCCTATGACGTCATCGTCCGGGCGGAGGCGGCCACCGTCGACGACCTCGGGAAGATGGTCATGGCGAGAGTGCAGTCGGTCGACGGCATCACCCGCACGCTGACCTGCCCGGTTGTTCACTTCTGAGCTTCTCCGTCCCGACGTGGGTCAGGTCGGCTCCGGGACGGGGGGACCCGGTGACGCCGGTGGCGCGCCAGAATCGGGACATGGCCACCGGTGGTGAGCAAGCCGAGTGGGGCGGGCGCCCGGCACGGGGCAGGCGCCGGCCAGGGCGGTCATGTCGGTCTCCGGTGTTCGTCGCCTCGTGGGTCCTGCTCGCGCTGGTCGGATGCGGCGGTCCCGGATCGATCCGGCTGACCAACGTGCCGATTCCCGCGGAGTCGGCCCGCTCGTCGTGCGTGGACCTGGTCCACGACCTTCCCCCGTCGCTCGGGGACGACCTCGACCGCCGGGCACTGGACCCCCCGCAGACCACGGCAGCGGCCTACGGCGCGACGCCGGTGGTGCTCACCTGCGGCGCGTCGGGTCTTCCGGCAAGCTACCGTCCCGATGCGATCCTGTCCGTCGTCGACGATGTGGGGTGGTTTGCCGAGGACCTGGACGGGACGACGGTGCGCTATTCCACCCCGACGCGGCAGCCCCAGGTGGTTCTCATCCTGCCCGCCGACGTGCAGGCGTTCGAGGTACTCGTCTCGGTCGCCCCCGCCGTGCGGGCGCACAGCAGGTCGACGACATCCTGAGACGAGCTCCCGGCTATTCCGCCCGGCGGAACGCCTCTGTGCCGTCACGGGCCCGGGTGGCGTGAGGTGCCGGGTGGCGTGAGGTGCCGGGTGGCGTGAGGTGCCGGGCGGTCAGCGCAGCCCCGCTCCGTCGCGCAGGGCCAGCCTGACGAGCCGGTCCACCAACTGCGGATAGGTGACCCCGCTCGCCTCCCACATCCGCGGGAACATCGAGGTAGGGGTGAAACCGGGCATCGTGTTGACCTCGTTGATGATCACATGGTCGTCAGCCGTGACAAACATGTCAACCCGCGCGAGCCCGGCGCAGTCCAAGGCCTCGAATGCCGCGATTGCCACTCTCCGCACCTCCTCCCGTACCGCGTGGGGCAAATTGGCCGGGACGTCGAAGTGGGTGGCGTCGGACATGTACTTGGCCTCGAAGTCGTAGAAGCCGGCCGAAGACGTGACGATGATCTCGGCGGGCACGCTCGCCTCGGCACCGGGGCCGTCCAGAGTTCCGAGGACCCCGCACTCGATCTCGCGGCCGACGATCGCCGACTCCACCAGGACCTTGGGGTCGCTGGCGCGGGCTGCCTTGATCGCGGTGTCCAGGTCCGCCCAGGCATCGACCCGGCTGATCCCGATACTCGACCCGCCGCGCGCGGGCTTCACGAAGACGGGCAGCCCCAGCCGTTCCTGGTCGGCCCCGGTGAGCGTGTCACCGGCCCGCAGGACGGCGTAGGACCCGACGGGAAGGCCGGCGGCCCGCAGCAGTGCCTTCATGTGTTGCTTGTCCATGGCGGCCGCGCTGGCGAACACCCCGGAGCCTACGTAGGGCAGGCCGGCCATCTCCAGGAGGCCCTGGACCGTCCCATCCTCCCCGAAGGGGCCGTGGAGCAGCGGGAAGACCACGTCGATGTCCCCGAGAGCGTCGATGTCCCCGAGGGTGTCGCTGCTCCCGAGGGTGCTCCTGGCAGCGTTGAGGCCGCCGCGGGGGCGGCGCGGCAGCAGACCGGGCGTCGTCGGATCCGCGGCCAGGACGACGCTCTCACCGCGGGCCGCGACGACGGCGGGCAGCCGGTCTCCCGTCACCGCGAGGGCGGTCGGGTCGTCCGGCAGCATGACCCAGCGGCCATGCATGTCGATGCCGACCGGGACGACGTCGTAGACGTCACGATCCAGGGCTCGCAGTACGCCGCTGGCCGATACACAGGAGATCGCGTGCTCGGTGCTGCGGCCACCGAACAGGAGGGCGAGCCGAATCCGACGCCTGGAGCCTGCCATGCCGGGACACTAACGGATCGGCGTCGGTGACCGGCACCGTACCCGACGTGGATGTGGCCGTGCTCCGCCTCGACGTCCGCGGGAGGCCCGCGTCCGGTGTCGCCCCCTCCGGCCGGAGTAACGTCCGGCCGGAGGGCTCAGGCGCGAGAGACCTTGCCCGCCTTGATGCAGGAAGCGCAGACGTTCAGCCGCTTGGGGGTCCCGCCCACGACCGTGCGCACGGTCTGGATGTTGGGGTTCCACCGACGGCGCGTGCGTCGGTGGGAGTGGGAGACCGACATACCGAAGCCCGGCCCCTTGCCGCAGACGTCACACACCGAAGACACGAGAAACACTCCGTCGAAGTAGTAGCCGAAGTCGAAGTAGTACTGGTCCCGGTAGGCGTGCCCGGGACGTCAGGGGAGTCAGAACCAGGATCGTACGCAACCCGCAACCCGCAACCCCGACGGCGCCGCCCGGGGACGCACGTAGCGATGACCCGCTTGAGGTTACCCCACCTTCTGCGGTCCAGATGATGCGGCGGGAGCCGGTGGGTCTCGGTACTGTCGGTGGTCCGGTGCACTATCGGTGATGTGGTCGACCTCGACACGCCCCTGAAGGCTCTCGTCGGCGCGCGTGCCGCCGCCCTCTTGGCCGATGGCCTGGAGCTGAGGCTGGTTGGTGATCTGCTGGGGCACCTGCCCCGCCGGTACCACGAGAGAGGCGAGCTGACGGACCTCGCGGACCTCGTCGTCGGTGAGACGGTGACGGTCCAGGCCCGGGTCGAGAAGACAGAACGCCGCCCGATGCGCGGCACCCGGAAGTCGATGGTGCGCGTGACGGTGACGGACGGCCGGCATTCACTGTCGCTGACCTTCTTCAATCAGAGCTGGCGGGAGCGTGACCTCCGTCCCGGGACGACCGCGCTGTTCGCCGGCAAGGTCGACGAGTTCCGCGGGCGGCGTCAGCTGACCAACCCGGAGGTCCAGCTCCTCGAACCCGAGGAGAGCGGGGAAGCCGCCAGCGGTGCGCCGTTCGCGAACGCGCTGGTTCCGATCTACCCCGCCTCCGCCAAGGTGCCGAGCTGGACGCTGGCGAGGTGCGTCCGGCTGGCGTTGGACTCTCTCGATCCCGTCGAGGATCCGCTGCCGGACGATCTCCGCAGCCGGTACCGCCTGCCCGCTCTGGCCGAGGCCTTCCGGCTGGTTCACCAGCCCGCGAACCGTGGTGAGATCGCCTCCGGTCGTCGGCGCCTCACCTGGGATGAGGCTCTGGTGTTGCAGGTGGCGTTGGCCCAACGGCGTCGTGAGGTGGAGGCGATGGCGACGACACCCCGCCCGCAGCGTCCGGATGGTCTACTGACGGCGTTCGACGCCGCTCTGCCCTTCCCCCTCACGACGGGCCAGCGCGAGGTGGGGAAGACGATCGCGGCCGAGATCGGTCGGCCCGTTCCGATGCATCGCCTGCTGCAGGGAGAGGTGGGTTCGGGCAAGACACTGGTCGCCCTGCGGGCGATGCTCACCGTGGTCGACACGGGCGGCCAGGCGGTACTCCTGGCGCCCACCGAAACTCTTGCCGCTCAGCACAGCCGAAGCCTCCGGGAGATGCTCGGCGACCTGGCCCGGGCAGGAGAACTAGGAGCCGATCATCGGGCCACGCGGGTGACGCTGGTCACCGGATCGATGGGAGCGCGTGCGCGGCGGGAGGCTCTGGCGGAGATCGCAGACGGTTCCACCGGTCTGGTGGTCGGCACTCATGCCCTGCTGCACGATGAGGTGATCTTTAACGATCTTGGTCTGATCGTCGTTGACGAACAGCATCGTTTCGGCGTCGAACAGCGGGACACGCTGCGAGCGCGTGGACGACGTCCTCCCCACCTTCTTGTGATGACCGCGACGCCGATTCCCCGGACGGTCGCGATGACCGTGTTCGGTGATCTCGAAGTCTCCGAGCTCACTGAACTGCCGGCGGGACGCTCTCCTATCGGGACGTTCGTGGTGCCGGCGAGCCAGAGATCCTGGACGGATCGGATGTGGGGACGAATCCGCGACGAGGTGGCCGCCGGGCATCAGGCCTATGTCGTGTGTCCCCGGATCGGTGCGGGCGGGGAGGATGAGTGCGGGGAGGATGACCCCGCCGGATCCTCGGCGGCTGGTCCGGATCCGCGAGCGTCCCGACCAGCTGCGACAGTGTGTGAGGTGCTGCCCCTGCTGGTGGATGGCGATCTTGCGGATCTCAGGGTTGAACCACTGCACGGTCGTCTCGCCCCCGGGCAGCGGGAGGCCACCATGAACCGATTCGCGGCCGGCGAGGTCGACGTGCTGGTCGCCACCACCGTCATCGAGGTGGGAGTGAACGTACCGAACGCAACAGTGATGGTCGTCCTGGACGCGGACAGGTTCGGCGTGTCCCAGCTGCACCAGCTGCGCGGGAGGGTCGGCCGGGGCACCGCGCCCGGCTGGTGTCTTCTGCATACAGCGGCCGAGCCGGGATCCCCCGCCTGGGAGCGGCTCAGCGCGGTCGCCGCCACCAGCGACGGGGCGAAGCTGGCCCGTCTCGACCTCGCGCAGCGTCGGGAGGGCGATGTGCTTGGGGCCGCTCAGTCCGGCGGGCGACGATCCCTGAAGCTCCTGGAACTTCTTCGTGACGAGGACCTGATCCGCGACGCACGCGCGGAGGCCGGTCGCCTGGTTGACGACGACCCCGGGTTGGACCGGCATCCCGCGCTGCGCCGGCTGCTCGACGCGGTTCTTGACGACACCAGTGTCGCCTTCCTCGAGAAGGGATGACCGGGTGGCCCGATGACGCGCATCATCAGTGGGACCGCGGGTGGTCGGCGGCTCGTGGTTCCACCCGGGACAACCACCCGTCCGACCTCGGAACGTGCCCGTGAGGGATTGTTCAACACCTTGTCGACCTGCCTGGATCTGCGGGGCGCTCGGGTTGCCGATCTTTATGCCGGGTCTGGTGCGGTCGGTCTGGAAGCGCTGTCTCGGGGTGCCGCTCATGCCCTTCTCGTTGACCGCGATCCGGTCGTGATACGCACTCTGCGGCGGAACGTGACAGCGCTGGGACTGTCGGGCGCGAAGATCGTGCAAGCCGCGGTAGAGCGTGTGGTGCAGAACGCCTCGGGTAATCCCTACGACGTGGTTTTCCTCGATCCGCCGTACGCGATGCGCGACTCGGAACTCGGCGAAGTGCTGTCAAAGCTGCTGGCGGCCGCCTGGTTGACTGCGGACAGTGTCTGCGTTGTCGAAAGATCGCACCGCTCGGGCCCGGTCGCCTGGCCTGACGGGTTGTGTGCGCTGCGCGACCGGAGGTACGGGGAGGGCGCTCTCTGGTACGGTATTCGATCATGAGGAGGGCAGCCTGTCCCGGTTCATTTGATCCGATCACCAACGGTCATCTCGACATCATCGTCCGAGCGAGCAGACTCTTCGATGAGGTCGTGGTCGCCGTATCGATCAACAAGAACAAAGTCACCTTGTTCACCGTCGACGAGCGGATGGAGCTCATCAGGGAGGCCCTGCGTGATCATCCGATGGCGCCGTCCAACGTCCTGGTGGATGCGTCCCACGGGCTGATCGTCGATTTTTGTCGGAGTAGGGGTATCCAGTCGATCGTCAAAGGACTGCGTGCGGTCAGCGACTTCGACTATGAGCTTCAGATGGCGCAGATGAACAATTCGCTTGCGGGCGTGGAGACTCTTTTCATGAGTACGAACCCGCAATACGCTTTTTTGTCCTCCAGTCTGGTGAAGGAGGTCGCGCGTTACGGGGGTGATGTGTCGGGGCTGGTACCCGATGTGGTACTCAAACAGCTCCGTGAGCGTCTCGCTCAGTAACTCCCGCCGGGTGGGTAGCCGCCGACCGACTTCCGCCGGGCTCTCCCGCCGTTCCCGACCGTCCGGGCTCCGGGCCGGTCGCGGGGGGGGTGAGCGGTGCCCGAGTGGGTTCCTGGGCGGAGGTCCGCCGCCCGCCGGGCTCGGGTGCCCGGAGATCTCGGCAGCCTGATCGGATCGTCCGCGGCGCCGATCGGATAGGCTAGGACCGCAGTAGCTGACCGGCTCGGTAGTTAGCCGGCTCGGTAGTTAGCCGGCTCGCAGTAGCTGACTGGCTGGAGTCTGTTCGTCGATCCTCTGGGAGGGTCCAGGCCTCTGGGAGGGTCCAGGGTGCCGTCGACGTCGGGCCGTCTCCGTCGTCAGCGACGCCGGGTAGCTATACCACCACGAAGGCCCTGTTTCGGCCGGGCTTTTCCTGACATTGACGTAGATGTGAATTTGACTGCCGCCATGACTGGATCCCACTCTCGCCGTCGGACCCCGAAGGGTCCCCTTGTGCTGGACACCCGTGAGCTCGGTCGGCGGCCCGGGTCGATGCGGCTTGTCCGGGCGGAGGCGGAACTTCCCGCCGGTCTCGGAACCGAGATGATGTGGGTGCCGGCTGGCGCGAGCGCCACCTTGGACCTGCGTCTCGAATCGGTGATCGAGGGTGTTCTGGTCAGCGGGACCGTCGTGGCGCCGCTTCGGGGTGAATGTGCGCGCTGCCTGGACGACGTGTCCGAGGCCAGCATGGTCGAGTTTCGCGAGCTGTTCTACTACCCTGACCGAGCCGCGGACCTGGGTGACGACGAAGACGCTCGGGTACTAATCGATGATCATGCGGACATCGAGCCCGTGGTGCGGGATGCCCTGGTGCTCAACCTTCCGCTGTCACCCATCTGCCGCCCGGACTGTGCGGGACTCTGCGTGGACTGCGGGGTGCGTCTCGACGATGTCGAGCCTGGACATTCCCATGCGCGATCCGACCCGAGATGGGCGGCGCTGTCCGCGCTGGCCGACAGCGGAGCAACGGGAACCGAGAAGGGTCGCACCGACCCTCATGAGAGCAAGGAGAAGGAATAGTGGCCGTCCCGAAGCGGCGCACCTCGCGCAGCAACACCCGGTCCCGGCGTTCGCAGTGGAAGGCCAAGGTGCCGGCCCTCGCAAAGTGCTCGCGGGGGCACGTGATCCGGCCGCACACCGTCTGTGGCACGTGCGGCCGGTACAACGACCGTCAGGTGCTTGACGTCTGACCCGGTGTGACACGTATCGCCGTTGACCTGGTGGGGGAGGGGTCCCCTTCCGGGCCTCTCCTCGAGGCACTGCCCAGCGCGCTCGACGCCGATCCGCATCTGGTGCTCACTCTGGTGACATCCGGTGACGCCGTCCGGGATGACCTTGCTCGCCTGGGAATTGTGCCAGGCGAGCGCGTTCTGCTCGCCACGGCTGCTCGCGGCGTTTCGGCGGGCCCGGAGGCATTGCGTGAAGTGCGAGCACGTCGGGACTCCGGCGTCCGGGTAGCGGCGCGCCTGGTCCGCGACGGACATGCCGATGCGATGGTCTCGGTAGCCCCGGCCGAAGCCGTGGTCGCCTCGGCTCAGTTCACCTACGGTCTGCTACCCGGGGTGACGCGGGCCACCCTCGCCTCGATTGTCGGCGGGTCGAATGCCCCCGTCGTGCTGTGTGACGCGGGGGCGACGGTTGATGTGACGGCGGACGAACTCGCCCAGTTCGCGGTCGCGGGCAGCGCGTACGCCGCGGTTCGCTTCGCCGTCGACGCTCCTCGCGTCGGGCTTCTGACGGCGCGTCCAGCGCTCCCCGACACCTTGCGGCGAGCGGCCGACGAGCTGCTCCGATCGCTTGATCTGCACTATGTCGGCCCGCTGACCGCTGATCGGCTCCTCGCGGCTCCGTGGACGGGCGAGCCGGGCGACGGCCAGAGGATCGATCATCGCCGCGGAGTCGACGTGGCGGTCACCGACGGATTCACCGGAGATGTCCTGATGTCCGTCATCCGGGGGATGCGATGGTGGGAATCTCATCGGGGTACGGGGCACCCGCCCAGGGCCGGTCTGGATCCGGGATGGGGAACGTTGGAAGATCCTGATGTGCGGGGGGGAACGATCGTGCTGGGGGTCGATGGTGTCGCGGTCCACGCGGAGCGGGCGCCGGGTGAAGCCGGCGACAGCCAGGCAGTCGGGCTGCTCGCGGCGCTGAGGGCGGCGTCGGCCGCGGTCCATGCGGACCTGGCTTCTCGGACCCGAGCGGCGATGGCGACCTTGGTGGCGCATCGCCGGGCCTTGGCCGGGCTGGTCGGATGACCCGCCAGTTGCCACCCCCGCCGCCGCGGGACGGCCTGATCGAGGTACTCGAGGTCGCCATCGACCCCGAGCTGCTCGACCGCGCACTCACGCACCGCTCCTACGCCTACGAGAAGGGCGGCCTGCCCACCAATGAACGCCTGGAGTTTCTGGGCGATGCGGTGCTTGGTCTGGTGGTGACGGCGGCATTGTTCATCCGCCACCCGGATCTTCCCGAGGGGCAGCTCGCCAAGCAGCGGGCCTCGGTTGTGAACATGCGGGCTCTCGCGGACGTGGCACGGGGGATCGGACCCACCGGGCTCGGTCCGTACCTACTGCTGGGCCGGGGGGAGGAGACCACCGGGGGGCGCAACAAGGCGAGCATTCTCGCCGACACCCTCGAGGCCATCATCGGGGCGGTCTATCTGTCCTCAGGCTTCGACGTGGCCTCCGGTTTCGTGCACCGTCTCTTCGATCCCCTGCTGGACGAGGCCGCCGGCCGGGGCGCAGGGCTTGACTGGAAGACCTCACTGCAGGAACAGACGGCGGTGCTGGCTCTCGGACCGCCTGAATATGTCGTCGAGGAGGCCGGTCCGGACCACGCGAAGCGGTTCACCGCCTACGCGAGGATCGCGGGAGAGCCACTGGGCGAGGGCGAAGGGGGAAGCAAGAAGGAGGCCGAGCAGCGGGCGGCCGCCGCGGCTTTCGCGGTTCTCGAGGAACGGTCGGCCCTGGGGCGGGAGGACGGTTCGGGCGTGGATGTCGTCGGCAGAGATCACGAGAAGTCCGCCATCGGCGGCCTCGATCACGATCGGGGCTCGGGCCCGTGAGAGCGGATGATCACCCGTTGCCCCGATTCGCTTCCTCAGCGGTGGCGACAGGCTCAGCGGTGGCGACAGGCTCAGCGGTGGCGACAGGCTCAGTGGTGGCGACAGATTCATCGAGCCACCTCGAGGGTCCGGTGTCATTCCACTGACCCGGCCCGATGACCGGAGATCATGCCAGAACTCCCCGAAGTAGAGGTTGTTCGCCGCGGTCTGGAACGTGGTGTCGTCGGTCGCGTCATCGCATCGGTTGACGTCCACCATCCTCGTGCGGTGCGCCGTCATCTGGCCGGTGCCGCCGACTTCTCGGCGCTGCTCGTCGGCCGCCGGATAACGGCGGCACGACGTCGCGGCAAGTATCTGTGGCTGGTGCTTCAGCCGCCGGTAGACCATGCGGCGTGCGCTCCGGTGGTTCCAGAAGAACCACCGGAGGAGGAATCAGCTGCCGTGCTGGCCGAGATGTCTCCGCCTGCCCTGCCCCCAGGTCATCCGGCCCAGGGGGATGCGCTGATCGCCCATCTCGGGATGAGCGGACAGTTGCTCGTCGTTCCACCCGCCGCCCCCGACCAGAAGCATCTGCGGATCCGGTTCGTCTTCACGGACGGAGGACGCGAACTGCGATTTGTGGATCAACGTACCTTCGGTGGCCTGGCGGTCGCGGTGGGGGAAGCGGATCTGCCTGCTCCCGTCGCGCACATCGCCAGGGATCCCCTGGACCCCGCCTTCGACGAGCGCCTCGTCACGGAGAGGATGCGTCGACGCCGTACCGGCGTGAAGCGGGCCCTGCTCGATCAGACACTTGTCAGCGGGGTCGGGAACATCTACGCGGACGAGGCCCTGTGGGCCGCGAAGTTGCACTACGCGCGGCCGACCGAGACCCTCACTCGGGCGGAGGTCGGCAGGCTGCTGGATTGCGCGCGGACGGTGATGACCGCGGCTCTCGAGGCGGGCGGTACGTCCTTCGACCGCCTGTACGTGTCGGCGGACGGAGTCAGCGGGCTGTTCGAACGGTCGCTACAGGTGTACGGCCGTGCGGGTCGGCCGTGCACACGATGCGGAGACGCGGTGCGCCGGGACGCTTTCATGAACCGGTCGAGCTTCACCTGCCCCACCTGCCAGCCGCACCCAGGGCGGGCCAGATGGTAAGGTTCGATCACACGTTCGAATCCCGCGACTCTCGGGTGCCTGCGGCTCTCGGGTGGGGTGCCGGGCGTGGCGTCCGCGATAGTCGGTGGGGAGCCAGACCTGCCGCGGCGTTCACAGTTATCGCCTCGTCCAGGGCCGAGACCGGGCTGCCGGGATCGGTGAGGCATCATCCGACACGTCGGCTGGCTGGCCTGCCCCCGACGCGACATGGACGGAGGCGCGATGAATCCGGATGCCCTGCTCGGTCGTATACGGAAGCTGTTGGCGATGGCGGAGGCGGAGGGGCTGAGCGAAGCCGCCCGCGAAACCTATAACAGCAAGGCAGCCGAGCTGATCGCCCAGTACGGGATCGACCGCGCGCTGGTCGAGGAGGCGTCGCCGCACCGCGTCGAGGCGGCTGACCTGGTGGTGGCCGTCGATTCGCCCTATGCCCGGGACAAGATCTCGTTGCTCGCGGGCATTGCCGCACCGCTTGGTTGCCGGCTCGTGTACCGGACCGAGCAGCGTGCAGTGGGGATGGGGCACTCCGCTCATCTGTTCGGGATGGATGCGGATATCCACCGCGTGCAGATGTTGTTTACCTCGTTGCTGGTCCAGCAGGCACAGGGGTTGGCCCTCGCCCGTCCACCACGCCGGGAGGACCCGCGGGCGTTTCGTCGGTCGTGGATGGCCGGCTTCGCGGTGGCGGTGGCGGAGAGACTGACCAGGACGGAGCGGATGGCCCGGGAGCGGGCGCAGACCCAGCAGAAGCAGACCCGGGAGAACGGATCAGACGGGCCCTCGACGACGCCGTCGGTGGCCGTCGTCCTGGCGAATCGAAGCCAGCGGGTGGATGCGCACCTGGCAAGCGTCTACCCCAGGTTGCGAGCGCCAAGGACACGCCAGCTCTCCGGGAGCGGCGGTCGTGCGGGCTACCAGGCCGGCGAGCGGGCTGATCTTGGTCTGGGTAACCGGGTGTCCAGCCGCGTCTCACCGGCGATCGGCATGAGGTGAATCGTAGGGGTGGTAGTTATGAGTGGTCCTGACTACTATTTGCCGCCCGGCAGATTGGGCACCGCTGTCTGGGTAGGCCCTGCGGTACGCGGCGGGGCGTAGCCAGGACCAATAATCTTGTCTGCGCTGTCGACCGGCTCCGGGGTCACCTGGCGGTCACCATCGGTGCTCGCGTGCGGGGCGGGTAGCGTGCCGCCGTCCTGGGAGAAGTTCTGGCCGCAACCGCTGAGAAGGAGCGCCGAGCCGAGAGCTCCACACGCGAGTAGCACGGCAGCGGACCGGCGGCGGAAACGTGGCCGGTCCGGCCGTTCCAGTCGATGATCATCCTGCCGCCGTGTCCCTCTCGGTCGGCCTGCCATGTCTGGGAAGTATGTGGTATCCACAATGGCCAGTACCCTACCGTGCTGATGAGCGATGTATCCGCGGAGCAGAGGGAGTCCGGACACGCCGTGGTCCGATTCACTGCCCGGGTCGCCGGCCTTGTCCAGGGCGTCGGCTTTCGTGACTACGTGCGTACCCGGGGCCGGCGCCTGGGCCTGGTCGGATCCGCCACCAACCTCCCGGACGGGGCGGTCGAGGTGGTTGCGGAAGGGCCGGAGCCGGCCTGTCGTGACCTTCTGCACTTGTTGATGACGGGTCACACCCCTGGGCGGACGGACAGGGTGGAGGCTGTGTGGCAGGTGGCGCAGAGCGATCTGACCGACTTCCGGCGAAAGTGACTGGTTGCAGACGCTGTGTTGTCGGAACTGTCGTGGGGATGACCGTCCGCTTTTTACATGTTCACCGGACCGGCTCGGGAGCATGTGGCATGCTCTTGACTTTCGGTCACTCGACGTGGGAGCCTGGAGTCATTGTTTGGGGCGCACTCTGATCTGTTCGGATCTTGTGTTGTCTGACACCCACTAGGTCACTCATCGTGGAGGACCATCACTATGGCGAAGGCCCTTTTTGGCCACGTCGGTTCCGGCGGCGACTTGCGTCTCTCTTACGAGGTGCGTCGGCTTCGTGCCCGTGTAGCGGAGCTCGAGGCAGAACTGGCTCGAGTACGTGAAGTCAACGAGGCGTTGGTGGGTGGTGTCGACGTGCCGGAGGATGTCCGGGCGCTCGACGCTGAACCGGCGTTCAGCTGAGCTGGCGGGGCGTTTCCCGGGGAGGCGCCCCCTCATAGTGGGTATGCCCGGTTACGTGGGCAAGGCTCCGTTTCTACGGGTGTCATGATCACCGAGGTCGCTGAGATCGTCGGATCGGTCGTTCTCTTGCCGGCTCGTCTCTGTCCAGTGATGTTGCCTGTGTGTCTCGGGTCACCTTGGCGGCTCTATACCCAGGAAGAGCCGGGCAACCTCGCTCCTCGCCTTCTTCGTGCTTTTTTCGGAGTGTAGCCTGCTGGGTGCTTCGGGTTGCCGACTAGGATGGCTCTGTCGAACGTCGGCTGAGTCCGGCCATCCCGGGTCGAGCCGGTGAACCCTTCCAGCGCTCCGGAGACTGGTGCATCTCAAGAACTTGACCCTGCGGGGCTTCAAGTCCTTTGCGAGCTCGACCTCCCTGCATCTCGAGCCGGGAATAACCTGCGTGGTCGGGCCCAACGGGTCGGGCAAGAGTAACGTCGTCGACGCCATCGCCTGGGTACTGGGGGAGCAGGGTGCCAAGGCCCTGCGTGGCGGCACCATGTCCGATGTCATCTTCGCGGGCACGCCCGCTCGCCCGGCCTTGGGGCGCGCCGAAGTACTCCTGACGATCGACAACTCGGACGGCGCGCTCCCCATCGAGTACACTGAGGTGACCGTCGGGCGGCTGATGTTCCGCAGCGGCGAGAGCGAATACACGATCAACGGTACCGGTTGTCGCCTGCTGGATATCCAGGAACTGATGAGCGACTCGGGTATCGGCCGAGAGCTGCACGTGATCGTCGGCCAGGGTCAGCTCGACGCGGTCCTGCACGCGCGCCCGGAGGATCGCCGCGCCTTCATCGAGGAGGCCGCCGGCGTCCTCAAACACCGTAAACGCAAGGAGAAGGCACTCCGCAAGCTCGAGGCGATGTCGGCGAACCTCACCCGCCTCACCGATCTGTCCGCCGAGCTGCGTCGGCAGTTGGGGCCGCTCGGTCGGCAGGCGGAGATCGCACGTAAGGCCGGTGTGATTCAGGCTTCGCTCCGGGACGCCCGCCTGCGCCTTCTCGCCGACGATCTCCATCGTGCCCGGGCCGCGATCGCTTCCGACCTCGCGGACGAGGAGGCATTGCGGGCGCGGCTGACGACCACCGAAGCCGCTCATGCCGCGGTCGCCCGCCGGGAGGAGCAGCTGCAGGCCGACCTGACGGCGATCGTTCCGCGCGCCACCGGCGCCCAGGAGACCTGGTACGCCCTGGCATCCCTGCGGGAACGGCTGCGGGGCACCCGTTCGCTCGCCGTCGAACGGGGTCGCCTGTTGCGTGCCGCGGCCGACGACGTACGTGGGCGCCGCGACCCCGAGGAACTGGAACAGGAGGCCACGGCGGTCCGGGAGCAGGAAATCGCCCTCACCGAGCGGCTGGAGCGTGATCGGGACCTGCTCGCCGAGGTGGTCACCAGGCGTGCCGATCTCGAGGCCGCGCTCGCCCGGGAGGAGAAGGAACTGATCGCCGCGGCACGCGCGGCGTCTTTTCGCCGTGAGGAGATCGCGCGCCTTGCCGGCCAGGTGGAGGCTGCCAGGTCCCGTGCCACCAGTGCCGAGAACGAGATAGCACGGACGACCGAGGCACTCGACGCCGCGCGGGAACGGGAGACCGAGACCTCGGCGTCACGTTCGGCCCTCGAGATCGAACTCTCCCGGATGGAGAGCGCACGGGAGGATCTCACCGAGCGGCACAGCGCGGCCGTGGCGGTGCATGCCGCTGCCGCCGAGCGGCTCGAGGTCCTGCGCGGTGAGGAGCGTAGCGCCGAGCGTGACCGCGCCTCCTGGGCCGCGCGACGTGACGCGCTGCATCTCTCCCTCGCGCCGGCCGACGGAGCCGCGGCACTGTTAAGGGCTGCTACCGGCGCGCAGACCGCGCAGACCGCGCAGACCGGGCAGGGCGCCTCGAACACGGCGGAGGACCCGGCTCCGGCACTGGATCCGACCCTCGAGGTGATCGGCCGGCTGGCCGGCGTCCTGAGCGTGACCGCCGGCGCGGAGGCGGCCATCGCCGCGGCGCTGGGCGCGGCGGCGGACGCCCTGCTCGTCGGCACGTCGGAAGATGCCATGGCGGCCTTTGCGTGGCTGCGGGAAACGGGCGCCGGCCGAGCAGCGCTGGTGGCCGCCGTCACCGTCGCGGATGAGCCTGACGCCTGCGCCGATCCCGCCGCCTGCGCCGGCCCTGTCGGCAGCGCGGCGACCGACCCGGGGGCGGCCAGCGCCGACGGTCCGCTCCCGGCCGGTGCCGTTGCCGCGCTGGATCTGGCGGAGATCGGTGACGACCGGTTCCGTACCGCCGTGTCGTCCCTGCTCGCCCGGACTGTCGTGGTCGAGGATCTGGCAGCGGCCGAGCGGGCCACGGCGTTGCGTCCCGACCTGCGGGTGGTCACCCGCGCCGGCGACGTCATCGGTGCGCCCCTCTCGATCGGTGGCAGCGCGAACCCGCCGTCTGCGATCGAACTGCAGGCCGCGGCGGACGAGGCCGAGGCCGGTGTGGCGGAGGCGACCCGTCGCGTCGAGTCCGCCCACGAGGCGTTCGAGCCCGCGCGTGCCGAGGTGACCCGGGCCCGTACCGCCATCGACGCGGCACTGGCGGCGCTGCACGGGACCGATGCCCGGCACCGGGCGCTGTCCGAGCAGATGGCGCAGCTCGATCGTTCGGGAGGGGCCGCGGCCTCCGAGATCGCCCGGCTGGAGGCTACCCGATCACGGGCCGAAACAGCCCGTGATCGGGCATACGGAGCGTTGACCGAGCTCGAGGCGTCGCTCGCCGCGACATCTGAGCAGCCGGAGGCGGGGGAGCGTGCTCCGGATGAACGGGACCGGCTCGTCGCGGCCACCTCCGCCGTGCGCGCCGCCGAGGTCGAGGCCCGGTTGGCCGTCCGTACCAGCGAGGAGCGGGTGCGAGGCCTGCAGGGACGCGCCGACGGACTGATCCGCGCGGCGGCGAACGAGCGGGCGGCACGGGCCGCGGCGGCCCGTCGGCACGAGGTCCGCGAGCGGCAGGCGGCCGTCGCGACGGTGATGGGGGAGGCGGCCCAGGTCGCTCTCGACCGCCTGGACCATTCGCTGGCTCGCGCCGCGGCGGAGCGGGAGGAGGCCGACGCACTGCGCAAGGCCGCCGAGACGGAGCTGGTCGGGGTGCGTGACCAGGGGCGCGCCCTGGCCACCGAACTCGCGGCGCTGCGCGACGCCGCCCATCGCGACGAGCTGGCCCGAGCGGAGAAGCGGCTGCGGGTGGAGACACTGGAAGCCAAGGCTCTGGAGGAGCACGGCATCGACGCGGACGACCTGGTGGCGGAGTTCGGGCCGGTCACGCTGGTCCCGCCGGATGAGCCCGACGGCACCGCGGTGCCGTTCGATCGAGCCGAGCAGAGCGCCCGGGCTGCCACCGCGGAGAAGCAGCTGGCCCGGCTGGGGCGGGTGAATCCCCTCGCCCTCGAGGAGTTCGCCGCGCTTCAGGAGCGGGCGGCGTTCTTATCCGCGCAGCTCGAAGACATCAAGAGCACCCGCCGGGATCTTCTCCTGGTCGTCGAGGAGGTTGATCTGCGGGTGCGTGAGGTCTTCGCCGTCGCGTTCGCGGACACCGCCCGTGAGTTCGAGATCGTTTTCTCGACGCTGTTCCCGGGCGGTGAGGGCCGGCTGGTGCTTACCGATCCTGATGACATGCTCACCACGGGTATCGAGGTCGAGGCGAGGCCGCCGGGAAAAAAGGTGAAGCGTCTGTCGCTGTTGTCCGGCGGGGAGCGTTCACTGACCGCACTCGCTCTCCTGCTCGCGATATTCCGGGCCCGTCCTTCGCCCTTCTACGTGCTCGACGAGGTCGAGGCAGCTCTGGACGACCGCAACCTCGGCCGGCTGCTCGATGCTGTCGAGGGTCTGCGCGAGAAGTCGCAGCTGATCATCGTCACCCACCAGAAACGGACGATGGAGATCGCTGACGCCCTGTACGGCGTGGCCATGCGGGGCGACGGGGTGACGACAGTGATCAGTCAGCGGCTGCGGGAGCGGGCGGCGCTCTGACGCCGCCGCCCTCCCGCCGGGCGAGCGCCACGGCCTTGTGGCGTCATCTGTCAGGATCGGTACGTGGAGCTCCTCATCCTGATCGTCGTCATCGCCGTCGTCGTACTGGCCACCGTGGGCCTGGTGGCCGGCACGGCCCTGCGCCGACGCCCCCGCCGATCCGTCGAGGAAGGCCCGCGCCCGGGCGCCGACTACCGTCCCGGGGTCGGTGACGATGCCGAGGTACCCCGAGATTCGGCGACCAGGACGGTCGACGACATCGGTCTTCCCGATGTGCTGCTGCCGTCCCCGACGGAGACCGAGGGCGTCGGCGCCCCGCCCGCCGAGATACCGGCCGCGCCGGGGATCCCGGTCCAGGAGCGGATCCTGCCGGAGGCACCGCCGCCGGCCGCCGGCCGCCTCGTCCGGCTGCGCCTGCGGCTGGCTCGTTCGCAGAACGCGCTCGGTCGCGGATTGCTCTCCCTGCTGTCCGGCGACAATCTCGACGAGGACGCGTGGGAAGACGTGGAGGCGACCCTGCTCCTCGCCGACGTCGGGGTCACGGCGACCACCGAGCTGGTCGCCGCGCTGCGGGAACGCACGAAGGTGCTCGGTGCCCGCACGCCTGCGGATGTGCGGGCGATGCTGCGCGACGAGCTGCTTGCCCAGATCGGTACGACGACCGACCGATCGCTGCGCACGACGGCCCCGGATCGTCCCGCCGTCGTACTCGTCGTCGGTGTCAACGGTACGGGCAAGACCACGACCTGTGGAAAGATCGCGCGGCTGCTGGTCGCGGACGGGCGTACGGTCGTGCTGGGCGCGGCGGACACGTTCCGTGCCGCGGCCGCGGATCAGCTTCAGACCTGGGGTGAACGGGTCGGCGCGATCACGGTCCGCGGGGCCGAGGGGGGTGACCCCGCGTCGGTGGCGTTCGATGCGGTCCGACAGGGCACGCAGAGCGGTGTGGACACCGTGTTGATCGACACCGCCGGCCGGCTGCACACCAAGGCAGGCCTGATGGACGAGCTGGCGAAGATTAAAAGAGTGGTGGGCAAGCACGGTCCGGTCGATGAGGTGCTGCTCGTGCTCGACGCCACGACCGGTCAGAACGCGCTTGTCCAGGCACAGGTGTTCACGCAGGCGGTTGATCTCACCGGAGTCGTGCTGACCAAGCTGGACGGTACGGCCAAGGGCGGGATCGTCATCGCCGTGCAGCGCGAGCTCGGCATGCCGGTGAAACTGATCGGCTTGGGAGAGGGTCCAGACGATCTTGCTCCCTTCGAGCCGGAGACGTTCGTCGACGCCCTGTTGGGCGAAGCTGGCTGATCGATCGAGTGGCCGCCGGATCGGCGAAGACCACAACGTGCTCAGCGTCAAGGCCTTCCGGTCGTTCGGCATGTGACCTAAGCTTCATCACTGAGCGGAGCTGTGGGGCTCCGTGGTCAGCCGCGCCATGTTCCTCGGTGTTCTCCTGACCGGGGGGGTGAGCGTCCGGCGAGGCGTCTCGCCCTCCTCAGCGCAGAGGGCGGGCCCGGCAGGTGAATGACCAGGTCGGTGTCCGTGCGGGCATGCCTCGCCGGGCCGCGCACGTCGCGTCCGCGTCGATCGGCCGATGCGTGACGTCGTCGGTTGATCGGACGCGGGGGTGTGCTGTCCTCGTCGTCGGGTGCGTACGCTGGTGCCTGCGGTCCGTCTGCGATCTCGGAGTGTGTGCGTGTTCGACACCCTTTCCAGCCGCCTCGACAAGGTCTTCGCGTCGCTGCGTGGCAGAGGGCGCCTTACCGATGCCGACATCGACGCCACTGCGCGGGAGATCCGGGTGGCTCTGCTCGAGGCGGACGTCGCGCTCCCGGTCGTCCGTGGCTTCGTGGCCGCGGTGAAGGAGCGTGCCCGCGGCGCCGAGGTCAGTGCGTCGTTGAACCCTGCCCAGCAGGTAATCAAGATTGTCAATGAGGAGCTCGTCGCGATCCTCGGCGGCGGCACGACGACGCTGCGGTACGCCAAGACCCCGCCGACGGTGGTCCTGCTCGCCGGCCTGCAGGGAACGGGTAAGACCACCCTGGCCGGCAAGCTCGGGCGCTGGCTCAAGGCCCAGGGTCACACCCCGCTGCTGGTCGCGGCCGACCTGCAGCGTCCGAACGCGGTCAACCAGCTGCAGGTGGTCGGGGCGCGGGCCGGGGTGGAGGTCTTCGCGCCCGAGCCCGGCAACGGGGTCGGGGATCCGGTGCGCGTCGCGCGCGACGCGCTCGCGCACGCGCGCCGGCAGGTCTTCGATGTGGTCGTCGTCGACACGGCCGGGCGGCTCGGCGTCGACGAGGAGATGATGCGGCAGGCGGCCGACATCCGCGACGCTGTCTCACCGGATGAGATTCTCTTCGTCCTGGACGCGATGATCGGTCAGGACGCGGTCGCGACCGCGAGCGCCTTCGCCGATGGCGTGGGATTCAGCGGAGTGGTCCTGACCAAGCTTGATGGCGACGCGCGCGGTGGTGCGGCCCTCTCGGTCGCCCAGGTGACCGGTCGGCCGATCATGTTCGCCTCCACTGGCGAGGCCCTGGACGACTTCGACGTCTTCCACCCGGAACGCATGGCGTCGCGGATCCTCGGTATGGGTGACGTCCTCACCCTCATCGAGCAGGCCGAGAAGGCGTTCGAGGCCGAGCAGGCCGAGGCCCTGGCGGCGAAGATGGTCGCCTCCGAGTTCACTCTCGAGGATTTCCTCGAGCAGATGCTCGCGGTCCGTAAGATGGGCCCGATCGGCAACCTGCTCGGCATGCTGCCGGGTATGGGCCAGATGAAGGATCAACTGGCGCAGGTCGACGATCGGGATGTCGATCGGGTGGTTGCGATCATTCGGTCCATGACGCCGACGGAACGGCGTGATCCCAGGATCCTGCAGGCGTCCCGCAAGGCTCGGGTCGCGCGTGGATCCGGGGTCACGGTCACCGAGGTCAACCAGTTGCTGGACCGGTTCGCCGAGGCCCGCAAGATGATGCGGCAGATGGCCGGCGGCATGGGGATGCCGGGGGGGGTGGGTCGAGCGAAGGCCGCCTCGGCTCGCAAGACCGCGAAGAAGGGCAAGGGAGCCAGCCGCAAGGGTAATCCGGCGGCACGGGCGGCCCAGGCCAAGGCGCAGAAGTCCACTGCGCAGGAGCGGCTGGCGAAGGGCCCCGCGCTTCCGGACGGCATGCCGGATCTCTCGGCGCTGATGCGGCAGCAGGACGGCTTCGGTGGGATGCCGCCGCGCGGCCCCCGCGGGGGCCGTTGACCCGCGCGAGGCGGCCGTGGTGGATGCACGGGCTCCCCGGTCGTGCGCGGCGGTCACGATCTGGCAGACTGTAAGCTCAATACAGGCCCTGCCTGCCAGCGCCGGTGTGGCTGCCCTCATTCCTCGCGGTGTCGCGGTTTCTCGCGGTGCCGGGCGGGAGATGTGTGAGTGGTTGTCCGGCGCGGGTGCTTCCCACCACCGGGGCTCCATGCGCAGCCGTGGAAAACCAGTGGTCATCGACATGTCTGGAGCCGTTCGACCACCGTGGCAACCAAGATTAAACTGCAGCGTCTCGGCAAGATGCGCGAGCCGCACTACCGCATCGTCGTGGCCGATGCCCGTACCAAGCGGGATGGTCGGGTCATCGAGTCCATCGGGCAGTACCACCCCAAGTCCGACCCGAGCATCATCAAGGTCGACGCCGAGCGGGTGGGGCACTGGCTCTCGGTCGGTGCACAGCCCACCGAGCCCGTCCTCGCGATCCTCAAGGTCACCGGGGACTGGCAGAAGTTCAAGAACCTGCCGGCGCCCCCGCCGATGAAGGTCGCCGAGCCAAAGGCGGACAAGCGGGAGATCTTCCAGGCGGCCGCGCGGGCTGCTGCGGGCGCCGAGGACCGGCCGGCCACCACGCCGAAGAAGGCCAAGAAGTCCGGGTCGGCAGAGTCGGCAGAGGAAGTGGAAGCCGCCCCGGCCACGGACGCACCGACGACCGCGGGGCAGTAGGTGCTGGAGGCGGCCCTCGAACATCTTGTGCGAGGCATCGTCGATCACCCCGACGACGTCCGGGTGGACCTGAACAACGGTCGGCGTGGACGTACCCTGGAGGTGCGGGTGCACCCCGAAGATCTCGGGAAGGTCATCGGTCGGCGAGGCCGTACCGCTCGTGCGCTGCGCACGGTGATGGGCGGTGTCGGAGGCCGGGGCCTTCGGATCGACGTTGTCGATGTGGATCATTAGGATCCGCCGATGCTGTCGCGAGCTTTGTCCTGATTGCTCGAGAAGTCGTGGCTGAGGAGATCGTCGTCGGGCGGATCGGCCGGCCGCATGGCATCCGCGGTGAGGTCACGATCGAGATTCGCACCGACGTGCCCCACCGCAGGTTCGCCGTAGGGGCAGTCCTCGGTCGCGAAGGGGGCGGAACTCCGCTCACCGTCTCCGGCGCTCGTTGGCACTCGGGTCGCCTGTTGCTTCACTTTCGCGGGGTGGACGATCGTGGCGCCGCGGAGGCGCTGCGCGGCGTGCTCCTGGCTATCGACGCGGATCAGGCGGGATCGCCGCTCGACGACGATGCCGCCGACGGCGAGGCCGTGGAGATGTGGTGGGATCGGGACCTGGTCGGCCTGCGGGCGGTGACCACGGCGGGCATGTTGTTGGGGCACGTCACCGACATCATTCACTCCCCTGCGGGAGACCTGCTCGCGATCGGCGGCCCGGATGGTGGCGAGCATCTCGTCCCCTTCGTCCGTGACATCGTGCCGACCGTCGACCCCCCCGCCGGCCGGATCGTCGTGGATCCGCCGCCCGGCCTACTCGATCTCGATTGACTCGGGTCCTGCGCCGGAAGTTGGCTGCGCCGCCTCGGCCCGGTCTTCGGCTGGCGGGCAGGTCGGGTTTCCCGGCAGGCAGCCGATACCTCTGAGAGCCGATACCTCTGAGAACTGATATCTCTGAAAGCAGCCGATGCGCGCCGACATCGTCACCATCTTCCCGGCCTATCTCGAGCCACTGCGTCTGTCGCTCGTGGGCCGGGCCCAGGAGCGCGGAACCCTGCAGATCCATACACATGATTTGCGGATGTGGACCACGGATGTTCATCGCACCGTGGATGACGCCCCCTACGGGGGAGGCCCGGGAATGGTCATGCGGCCCGAGCCCTGGGACGCGGCGTTGTCGGAGATCACCGCACGAGTGGCCGGTAGCCGGCCCCGGGTCGTCGTGCCGACCCCGGCGGGGACTCCGTTCACTCAGCGCTATGCCGAAGAGTTGGCGCGCGAGCCCTGGCTGGTGTTCTGCTGCGGGCGCTACGAGGGCATCGACGCCAGGGTGATCGAGACCTGGGCCGATGACGAGATCTCCATCGGAGACTATGTGCTGGCCGGGGGCGAGGCCGCGACTCTGGTGCTTCTCGAAGCGGTTACGCGGCTGCTGCCCGGAGTCCTCGGTAACAGTGCCTCGGCCGTCGACGACTCTTTCTCCGACGGCTTGCTGGAAGGCCCGGTCTATACCCGTCCGCCGGTATGGCGGGGGGCCGAGGTGCCGTCCGTTCTCCGCTCCGGCGATCATGAGGCGATCGCCCGCTGGCGTCGTTCCCAGGCGCTTCGTCGTACCCTGTTGCGGCGCCCGGACCTCCTGGAACGCCGCGAGTTCGCCGAAGCGGACCGAGCCGTACTCGCTGCCGCCGCTGCCGCCGCTGCCGAGGCGGCCGGGCGGATGGTGCCGGGCCCCCACCGAGGGGATCGGCCTGATCCATCGTCGTGACGTCGAGGGGCCGGGCGAGGGGTAGGGCGGTCCGGTCTCTCTCCTAGGTGTGGCACAGTAGGATGCAGTGTCCGTCGGTTCGTGACCGGTTCGGGCGGCCTCGGGTCGCATGTCTTCCCCGCGGGACACCTCGCGGTGATTGCGTCCACCCATGCCGGCCAGATCGGCCTCGACCATGGATTGTCCGTCTCGGTGCGTTCCGGGGCCGCGGACGATCCATTCTCAACTCTTCAGGAAGCGACTGCCATGCACACCCTGGACAGCCTCGACGCCGAGTCGCTGAGGACCGACGTGCCCGAGTTCTGGCCGGGCGACACCCTCAAGGTCCACGTGCGGGTTGTCGAAGGAAACCGTCAGCGCATCCAGGTCTTCCAGGGTGCCGTCATCCGCCGCCAGGGTGGCGGGGTGCGGGAGACCTTCACCGTCCGTAAGGTCAGCTTCGGGGTGGGTGTGGAGCGGACCTTTCCCCTCCACAGCCCGATCGTCTCGAAGATCGAGGTCGTGAGCCGCGGTGACGTCCGACGGGCCAAGCTGTACTACCTGCGTCAGCTGCGCGGTAAGGCTGCCAAGATCAAGGAGAAGCGTGAGCCGGTCGCGCGCTGAGGTCACCGCCACCCCGTGACGCGTCCGGATTCTCCATCCGCGACTTGCCGGTTGCCCGTGCAGGTGCCGTCGCCGTTGATGGAAGAAGATAGGCGGCACGGTCCGCAACGCTGTCGCAAGGTGCGGCTGGTGGCACGTCGACCGGTCCGATGAGGTTTGGCGGTCGATCCTGCGAGGTGGCGGCGTGAACGCATCCGATCCCAGTGGGCCTCGGGGACCGGGAAGGACCGAGTGCGGCCAGCCGGACGGCGCGCAGCCGAGCCCTGCGACCGAGCCAGACGGCCCGAAGGACCAGGCGCAGCCCGACGGTTCGGAAGCCACCGGTCGTCGGGTTTCCCGGCCCGAGGCGGCGCGGGCCCGTGGCCGTGGCTCGTTCCTCCGCGAGCTCCCGGTCCTTGTGCTGATCGCCTTTCTGCTCGCCCTGCTCATCAAGGCTTTTCTGGTCCAGGCGTTCTGGATCCCCTCGGAGTCGATGGAACGGACACTGCTCGTCGACGACCGGGTTCTTGTCAACAAGGTCGTCTACCACTTCCGCGACGTGCACCGGGGTGAGATCGTCGTCTTCAACGGCAAGGGAACCGGATTCGATCATGCCGAGTCCGTCGTCCCGCCGCCGAGCAACGCGTTCAGCAGGTTCGTTCGTGGCGCGCAGAACCTGTTGGGTCTCGGGGCTCCGAGCGAGACCGACTTCATCAAACGCGTCATAGCGGTCGGCGGCGACACGGTCGCGTGTTGCGATACTGCGGGTAGAGTCTCGGTCAACGGCCATCCGCTCGACGAGCCGTACGTCTACCAGAACGACTATCAGCGGTTCGGCCCGCTGACCGTCCCGGCTGGCTACCTGTGGGTGATGGGTGACCATCGCGGGGCCTCCTCGGATGCCCGGCAGAACGGGCCGATCCCGAAGCATGCGGTGGTGGGACGGGCCTTCGTCCGTGTCTGGCCACTCGGCCGGTTCGGATTCCTGGGCGTTCCAAACGATTTCGCCGGGATTCCCGTCGAGTCGGTGCTGCCTCCGGCTCCTCGTGCGCCGGCCGGGTCGGCCACATCAGCCGGGTCGGCCACGTCGGCCACATCGGCCGCGCTGTCTTCCGCCGACGACGCCGCGGTGCCGCTGCCGGGCTCCCCGGTCACGGATGACGCATCCCTGTTCGCCCTTGCCGTGCTGATCCCCCCGGCGTGGACCGCCACCCGTCGGCCCCGCCGGATGCCACGAGGACCCACGCGCACGCGCGTGTCAGGGACGGCTCGGCGCCGCGGTCCGTCATGAGACACTACGGTGCCGCTCTTCGCCGGGATGCCGGGCTGTTCGGTTACGAGCGCGCTCTGAACAGGCATGGTCTCGGTCCGGTCGCAGGGGTCGACGAGGCGGGTCGTGGGGCATGCGCCGGACCCTTGGTCGTCGCCGCGGTGATTCTGGCTCCGGAGGCTCGTCGACGGCTGGCGCGGTTGGCCGACTCCAAGCTCCTGACCGAGCAGATCCGTGAGAGTGTTTTCGAGGACGTGACGGCCGCCGCCGAGGCGTGGTCGACCGTCGTCATCTCCGCGGCCGAGATCGATCGGGTCAGCCTGCACGTAGCCAACATCACCGGAATGCGACGCGCGGTGGCGCGCCTGCCTGTGCGCCCAGGGTACGTACTCACGGATGGATTCGCGGTCGCCGGTTTCGGAGCGGAGTCGTTGGCGGTGGTGAAGGGAGACCGGGTGGTCGCGTGCGTGGCGGCAGCCTCGGTCGTGGCGAAGGTGACGAGGGACCGGATCATGCGTGCGTTGCACACGCGCTATGCCGAGTACGATTTCGCGCAGCACAAGGGATACGTCACCGCGGCCCACGCGGCGGCGCTGGCGCGCTGCGGACCGTGTGACGAGCATCGGATGTCGTACGTCAACGTGGCTGCGCATGCGGCGACGACGAGGGAAGCACGATCATTGCGGCTGGAGGACAGGGTGCTTGTGACCAGCCGGCATGGCGTCACGGAGACTGTATGAGCGCGGAAGACCTCGAGAAGTACGAGACCGAGATGGAGTTGCAGCTCTATCGCGAGTACCGCGACGTGGTGGGGCTTTTTTCGTATGTGATCGAAACCGAGCGCCGCTTCTACCTCGCGAACGACTACCAGATCGAGGTCAGGAACAGCACGGACGGCGAGGTCTTCTTCGAGTTGATCTTGCGGGACGCCTGGGTGTGGGACATGTTCCGTCCTGCGCGTTTTGTTAAAAATGTCCGAGTAGTCACCTTTAAAGATATCAACGTCGAGGAGTTGACTAAGGCCGAGCTCTGACGCCGACTCTCGGCGTCACGCTTGCCAGCCCCGGCCGCTTGATCGCTTCGGCGTCTTGATCGTCTCGGCGGTATGTTCCGCAGATCGGCATCTCATTCCGATCGGTTGTCGCCTGGATCGACAGTGCGAGTCGGCCCGTCACCGAAGCCCGTGATGCCCCGCTGAGATGTCCGCCCAGCTCGCTCCTGTGGAGAAATCCTCGCCATCCACATATCGATCATGTGGATGGCTCTCCGGCCCGCCCACGTCCACGCTGGTCACGACCGGCGGGCACCCGTCCCCCGGCGAACGGGAGCGGCGATGCGGGCAAAGGACGCACTGGGCAGGTTCGGCGAAGATGTCGCCGCCCGCCATCTGGCGGCGGTCGGCGCCGAGATCCTCGACTGTAACTGGCGCTGCCGCGAGGGCGAGCTCGACCTCGTTGTGCAGGACGGTGAGAGCCTGGTGTTCTGCGAGGTCAAGACCCGATCCGGGACGCGTTACGGATCGGCCGCCGAGGCCGTCGTGGGTCGCAAGGCGGCTCGGATCAGACGCCTGGCTGCCCGATGGCTCGCAGAGCACCCCCACGCCTCGTCGTTGGTGCGTTTCGACGTCCTCCTGGTGTCCCGCTCTCCGGCGGGTCCGGTTCGTGTCGAGCACATCCGGGGAGCGTTCTGATGGCCCTCGCGCGGGCCCGGGCGGTGGCGGTCGTCGGGGTCGAAGGTCACATCGTCGAGGTGGAGGCGGATCTCGCCAATGGTCTTCCGCGGCTGACTCTCATCGGTCTGCCCGATGCCGCGTTGCATGAGTCGCGGGATCGGATTCGCGCCGCGATCGTGAACTCGGGCCAACGGTGGCCTGATCGGCGCATCACGCTCGGGTTGTTCCCCGCCACCCTCCCGAAATCGGGCAGTGGTTTCGACCTGGCTATGGCGGTGGCGATCCTCACCGCGGCCGGTGTGGTGCCGCGCGCCGCCCTGCTCCGTCGGGTACTCATCGGCGAGCTGGCGCTGGATGGCCGGGTGCGCGGTGTCCGCGGGGTGCTCCCGGCGGTACTTCGGGCGGTGGCTGCCGGTATCGAACGGGTCGTGGTACCGGCGGGCAACACGGCCGAGGCGGCGCTGGTACCGGGCGCGGTGGTAGAGCCCGCTGTCGATCTCACCAGTGTGCTGGCGCTCCTGCGGGGAGAGATCGCCGCCGAGCCCGTGGCGGCCCCCACGGCCGAAGCTGCCTCCACCGACGGTCAGGTCGGGGATCTGGCGGACGTGGCGGGGCAGAGCAGGGGCCGGCTGGCCGTCGAGGTCGCGGCGGCCGGTGGCCACCACCTGTTCATGCAGGGGCCGCCCGGCAGTGGCAAGACCATGCTGGCCGACAGACTGCCCGGGCTGCTGCCGAACCTCGGTACCGAGGCCGCTCTCGAGGTGACCGCGGTCCATTCGGTCGCCGGCCTGCTGCCCGCGGACTGCCCGCTCGTCACCCGACCGCCGTATCGTAGTCCGCACCACAGCGCGACCCCGGCGGCACTCGTCGGGGCAGGCTCGACGGTGATTCGGCCCGGGCTGGCCAGTCAGGCGCACCGGGGCATCCTTTTTTT
>NZ_CDXDOR010000005.1:53667-78104 GCF_978021225.1 Frankia sp. CeTa3Moorea
GGACGAGGCGCCGGAGTTTACCCGTCAAAGTCTCGATGCGCTACGTCAACCGTTGGAGAGCGGCGAGATCGAGATCGCCCGCGCTCGCGCGACGACACGGTTTCCCGCCCGCTTCCAGCTGGTTCTGGCCGCGAATCCCTGCCCGTGTTCGAAGGCCCGTGGCCCACGCGCGGTGGGCTGCGAGTGCCCGAGCCTGGTCCGTCGGCGCTATCTGGCCCGTTTGTCCGGGCCGCTCCTGGATCGGATCGACATCCAGGTGGCGTTGAGCGCTCCCAGCCGAGCGGAGCTACGGGCGGACCGTGGCCAGGGTGATTCGTCCGCGGTCGTCGCGGCGCGGGTCGCCGCGGCCCAGGAGGCGACCCGGGTCCGGCTGGCCGGAACGCCGTGGCGGCTCAACGCGGAGGTGCCGGGGCCGGCGATGCGCCGACTGTGGCCGCTGCCGGCGAGGGCGACGGCCGTGGCCGAGCGGGCATTCGAAAGAGGCCTGCTCACCGCGCGCGGTCTCGACCGTGTCCTGAGGTTGGCGTGGACCTTCGCCGATCTCGCCGGACGGGGCACGCCCGGTCCCGAGCAGTTCGGTGCCGCGCTGGATCTGAGATTGCCCGGGTGGTCGGCATGAGCATGGGAGGCCCCCGTGGGGACGCTCCTGACCGTGACGTGAACCGTGTCGCGCAGGAGACCGTGTCGCGCAGGAGGAAGAAGCCGCATCCGGTGCCGTCTTCAGGGAGTGGGACATGAGCTCGACGACTCCGCCGGATGCCCGGGGGGCGGATCCCGGTCCCGCGCCCGGGAGGGTGGCACCGGGTGGCACCGACTGGTCGGATCCCGAGCGGTTGGCCCGTGTCGCCCTGGCCCGCGTCTTCGGCCCGGAACATCGTCGCGTGGCCGTCGAGGTCAGGCGCCGGGGTGCGTCCGAGGTGTGGAATGCGCTCCGGGCGGCGCACCCGAGTGTCGATCCGGTTCGGGACCTGGACGCGGCATGGCGCGCCGGCGCCCGGCTGGTCTGTCCCCAGGACGCCGAGTGGCCCCTCGAACTGGATGCCCTGGACCGTCTTCGGGACGAGGGAGACGGTTCGATGATCGGCACTCCACTGGCTCTGTGGGTCCGTGGTCCGGTCAACCTGAGCGAGCTCCCACCCCGGGCGGTCACTGTCGTGGGCTGCCGGACCGCGACCAGCTACGGGCTGCACCTCGCCGGAGAGATCGCGTTTGCGATGGCGGAACAGGGATGGGCCGTGGTGTCGGGAGCCGCGTTCGGCATTGACGCAGCAGCACACCGGGGGGCGTTGGCCGCAGCCGGATCGACGGTGGCGGTGCTCGCCGGGGGTGTCGACGTTCCCTACCCGACTGCCCATGTGGAACTGCTGGAGGAGATCGCCCGTACCGGGGCGGTAGTCAGCGAGGTGTCGCCGGGCACGCCGCCGTACCGACGCCGATTCCTCACCCGTAATCGCATCATCGCGGCTCTGTCCCGGGGGACGGTCCTGGTCGAGGCGGGCCACCGTAGCGGCGCGCTGAACACGGTCGCCCACACCCGTAGGCTCGGTCGTCCCGTCATGGTCGTTCCGGGACCGGTGACCAGCGCCATGAGCGCAGGCTGTCACCGGCTGCTCCGGGACTTCCGTGAACAGACGGTCCTGGTCACCGGAGCCGAGGACATCAGGGAGGAAATCGCGAGTATCGGATCGTTCGCACAGCGGCCGGCGAGCGGGGATGGCCCGCGGGACGGGTTGTCCGAGGCGGTGCGCGAGCTTCTCGACGCGATGCCGGCCCGCGCTGCCGTCGGGGTGGCTGTGCTGGCGCGCCGCACCGGCCTGCGCCCCGAGGCGGTGCTGGCGATGCTGGGCCCACTCGCGGTGGAGGGGCTGGTCGAGAACGTGGCGGGCGGTTACCGCCTCACGAATCTGGGCCGAGCGCCGTCGAACCCGTCCCATCCCGCCACGTCCGGCAGGCGGTCCGGTACCCGACCGGGTGCCGCCCACGGCGGGGCCGATCGTTCCTCGACGCGCAGTACCGCGGATCCGGGACTCGACGGCGAAAACCCCGATGAGGAGACCTGAGGCAGCTTGGGTGCAATGTCCTCGGGTGCAATGTCGCGGACGCCGCGGCGTCTTGACGAGAACCGCCGATGCCGCCACGGTCGTCGCATGGCCCTGCGAGGCGAGATAGTCGAGACACCCGAGTCCGGCTGGGACACGGCGGTCGCGGGTTTTCTCCGCCATCTCACCGCGGAGCTGGACCGATCTCCTGAGACCGTGCGTGCCTACACCGCCGACCTCGCTAACCTGCGCGCTCACGCGGAGCGGATGGGCTGTTCGGTCCTCGCCGACCTCGATCTGGCGCTTCTGCGGAGCTGGCTCGCCTCGATGCGCGCCGCCGGGGCGGCGCCGGCAAGCCTGGCCCGGCGCGCCTCGATGGCCCGGGTCTTCTCCTCCTATGCGGCGCGCCGTGGCTTCCTCGACACCGACGTCGCCGCACGGCTCGTAGGTAACCGTACGGTCAGAAGGGTGCCTGAGGTGCTCACCGCCGCGGCCGCGCGTCAGCTCCTTGAGAACCCTTCGCCTGATGTGTCGCCCCCGGGCACGTCGCAGCCGTCCGGGCTGCCGGACTCGACGGCAGACTCCGAGCGGGCCGTACGGCGGGCGGTGGAGTTGCGGGACGCACTCGTTCTCGAACTCTTGTACGGCAGCGGAATCCGGGTGTCCGAGCTGTGCGGTCTTGACCTGGGGCACATTGATGACGACCGGCGGTTGCTGCGGGTCCTCGGTAAGGGTGGCAAGGAGCGCAGCGTGCCGTTCAGTGTGCCGGCGGTGGCCTCCCTGCGGTCCTGGCGATCAACGGGACGGCCGCGGCTGATGACCGCCCGTAGCGGGCGTGCGCTGCTCCTCGGCCTGCGCGGAGGTCGCCTCGACCCGCGCACGGTACGGCGGATTCTGACGACGAGGGTGGCGGCCGGTGTTGCTCCGGCCGGTCTGACTCCGCATGGTCTGCGACATTCGGCGGCGACGCACATGGTGGAAGGCGGGGCCGATCTGCGCTCCGTCCAGGAGTTTCTCGGCCATGCAAGTCTCGCGACCACGCAGATCTATACCCACGTGACGCCGGAACGGTTGCGCGCGGCCTTTGAGCAGGCTCATCCCCGGGCTTGAGAGAAGGCCGGGGACCCAGGGGAGCGATCTGCTGGGGGGAGGGGGGGCAGGAGGCGGGGCGGAGTTCTGCGGAAGAACAGCAGAGGATTGAGGTAGTCCGTCCGGCGCAGAAGCCCCCAGTGCAGGCATGCGGCCACCGGACAGCCTGGATGGCCATCGCTCATCCAGCCGAGCAGGTCCCCGGCTCGGACCGCGGTTCCGGGGCTGATCGCCGGCGTCAGTGGTTCGTAGGTCGTGCGGAGGTCGCCATGCGTGACGGTGACGATGCCGCGGTTCGCCACGGACCCGGCGAAACTCACCACCCCGTCGGCTGCGGCGAGAACCGGGGCGGCCGGAGAGGCTTTGAGGTCGATTCCGCGATGACCGGGTCCGTAGGGTGAAAGCGGGCGTTCGAAACCGCGGCTCACCGTGACGGCCCCCGACAACGGCCATCGCAGAGCCCGGACCCTGCCGCCGTGGGCCGGCGGTGCCGCGGAGTTCTCCGGTCCGACGTCGCCGGGTGGCGGGTCCGGGTGCTCGTCCCCTTCTCCGCCGCCCGGCGGGCCGGCGGCCGGCGGGGTCACGGCCGGCCGCGTTCGTTCCCCGGCTCGGCGGTCCGCCGGCCGGGGAGATCGTGGGGCGGAGGGAGGCCGGACGGTGGGAGTCGCCGGTCGTCGAGGTGACGAGGTTGCCTTCGGCGAGGGGGCGCGAGGCGAGGGGGCCGGATGCGCCGCCGGCGTCGACCGCGCTGTGGACGGAGCAGGTGTCGTCGAGGGTTCCGCCGACGTGCCGGGGGTGAGCCTGAGAGGAGGTGGGCCCGGGGTCCTCACCACGGCCTGAACCTGGCTGACCCCCAGGGCCTGCTCGATGACGTCGTGGCGGGGCGCGGTACCGAACCCGTCACCGGGGCCGAGCCCACCGGCGGAGTCGGTCGCACCGGACGGGGCGGACCGCCCGGGCTCGGACAAGGGCTCGGACAAGGCGGTGGTGCTCCGTTGCGGATCACGTGCGGCCAGGACGAGGCGTGGCCCGTCGGCGTGCGGCTTGATCGGCATCGTAGTGGGCCGTCCCAGGGCGATCAGGATGGCGACCGCCGGGATGACGAGCCAGAGCGGGTCGAAGCGCGGCAAAGGGGGCATGACGGTGACACCTCCGGGTCCGGGGGAGGCGCGGCGGCCGGACCCGGTCCAGGTCCGCTCGTCCGGCCGCCGCTGTGCCGATCCGAGGGGGGAGCGGACCGGCCTCGTCCACGGTGCGGCGTTTTGATGCCGTTGGGTAGACCGGCCGTGTGATCTGTGGATAACTCCCGCCGCATGCTGTCGGTGCCCGCGCTCTGTGGACATCGCCGGCCGGTCCGTTGATCCGATCCGATGTGGTCGCCCGATGGATCCTCGTACCCGGCAGGTATCATCGATCGCAGGGCCCGTCCACCGGGCCCAGTTCGCACGCCCACTTCCGATGATCCGGATCGGATCATCGGAAGGGTCTCCTCGGTCCGCCGCACAGCGACGGCCACGACCAATCGGGCGTCAGGGGCTGCCGTCGTCAGATGGCGCCGTCACAACCGAGGCGTCCCGGCCCAGGCCGGGCGGGAAGGAGCGACGTCCGATGGCCGTCGTCACCATGAAGCAGCTGCTGGAGAGCGGTGTGCACTTCGGGCACCAGACCAAGCGCTGGAATCCGAAGATGAAGCGGTACATCTTCACCGAACGTAACGGCATTTACATCATCGACCTGCAGCAGACGCTGTCCTACATCGACCGCGCCTACGACTTCGTCAAGGAGACCGTGGCGCACGGTGGGACGGTCCTGTTCATCGGGACGAAGAAGCAGGCCCAGGAGGCAATCGAGGAACATGCGGCCCGGGTCGGGATGCCGTACGTCAAGGAGCGGTGGCTCGGTGGCATGCTGACCAACTTCTCCACGGTCTACAAGCGTCTTCAGCGGCTCAAGGAGCTCGAGGAGATCGAGGTGACCGGCGGTACCGAGGTGCGCACGAAGAAGGAACAGCTCGTGCTGACCCGGGAGAAGGTCAAGCTCGAGCGCACCCTCGGCGGTATCCGCGACATGAGCCGGGTGCCGAGCGCGGTGTGGGTCGTCGACACCAAGAAGGAGCACATCGCCGTCGGTGAGGCCCGCAAGCTCGGCATTCCCGTCGTGGCGATTCTCGACACGAACTGCGACCCGGACGAGGTCGATTACCCGATCCCCGGCAACGACGACGCGATCCGCAGCGCTGCGCTGCTCACCCGGGTGGTCGCCGATGCGGTCGCGGACGGTCTGATGGCCCGTGCGGGCGCCTCGAGCTCTGCCGATGCCAAGCCCGAGCAGTCTGCGGGTGAGGAGCCGCTCGCCGAGTGGGAGCAGGCACTGCTGCGTGGTGAGGCACCTGTCGAGGCCCCGGGTGCGGTGGAGCCGGCGACGGCGGGGCCCGCGGACGGGACACGACCGGACGCCGCGGTCGGCACCGTGGTCTGACCCGCTACCGCGTCTCATTCGCCCGCGGTGATGGCGATCGACCAGCGGTGACATCGTGTGAGGAGGACGGTGGTTCCCCGAGTCGGGTCGGGGACCACCGCTCCCGAATGTCGGGCCTGGTTCCGGTGGTCGGACCCGGGCCCCGGGCCGCTCGGGCGGGCGCTCCCGCGACGCCCGAAGGGCACCGCGGGGCCGGGGCCGGTAGAACTACGACAGCATCCAGACCCACCATCCAGACCCACACCGACGAGAAGAGCACCATGGCAGAGATTTCAGTCGCTGACATCCGGAAGCTCCGGGAGCTCACCGGCGCTGGGATGAGCGACGTCAAGAAGGCGCTGGTCGACAACGCCGGGGACTTCGAGAAGGCCAAGTCCTGGCTGCGGGAGAAGGGCAAGGCACAGGTCGCCAAGCGTGCGGCACGCAGCGCCGCCAACGGCCTGGTCGAGTCCTACTTGCACCGGACCGACCCGCAGCTCCCGCCTACCCTCGGCGTGCTCGTCGAGCTTCGCTGCGAGACGGACTTCGTGGCCAAGACCGAGGACTTCAAGCAACTCGCCCGCGATCTCGCGCAGCACATCGCCGCGGCGGACCCGCTGTATGTCACCGCCGAGCAGATCCCGAACGAGGTCCTCGAGGCGGAGCGAAAGATCTACGAGGCCGCGGCCCGCGAGGAGGGCAAGCCTGAGCCGGCGATCGCGAAGATTGTTGAAGGGCGTGTCAACGGGTATGTGAAGAGCAGCGTGCTGCTTGACCAGCCATGGGTGAAGGACGGCAAGGTGACCATCCGAGCTCTGCTCGACCAGGCCGGCGCGTCGCTGGGTGAGAAGATCGAGGTCGGTCGGTTCTCCCGGTTCAACATCCGCCAGGCCTGAGCGTCGTCGGATCGCCGGCTCCCTGATCGGGCGGCCGGCGGCTCCGAGGCTTCTCGGTGGGTGCGGTGGTCCGGCACGCCACCGGCATCGGGATGGCCACGCCTCGAGATGACAAGGTGATGCTTCCCGGCCCGGTCGGCGTGCCGTGTCGGCCCAGGTCAGCGGGGACGCCGTGGTAAGGCACACTGCACGCGGCGGCTGTGCGATCTCGGTCAGGCGAATCCGGGACCGGGCGGGACGGCTTCGCCCCTGGGACGACGAACTCGGCTGCGCTCGGCCGAACTGCGATGATAACAGGACCGGCGTCCGGTGGACGCCGGCGGACCAGGAACAGACGGAAGGAAATGCGGTGATCGACGACACGCTTCTCGAGGCCGAGGAGAAGATGGAGAAGGCGGTCTCGGTCGCCAAGGAGGACTTCGCGAACATCCGCACGGGGCGTATCACTCCCGCGGTCTTCTCCAAGATCCTGGTGGATTACTACGGCGCTCCGACACCGGTGCAGCAGCTCGCGTCGTTCCACATCCCGGAGCCGCGTATGGTGATCATCACGCCTTACGACAAGTCGTCTCTGGGGGCGATCGAGAAGGCTGTGCGCGATTCCGATCTCGGGGTCAACCCGAGCAACGACGGCACCATCATCCGGTGTGTTTTTCCGGAGCTGTCCGAGCAACGGCGTCGCGATCTTGTCAAGGTGGCTCGGACCAAGGCCGAGGAAGCCCGGGTGAGCATCCGCAACGTCCGACGTCACGCCAAGGACACGATCGATCGGATCGTGCGGGACGGCGATGCCGGCGAGGACGAGGGCCGGCGGGGTGAGAAGGATCTCGACGAGGCAACCCACCGATACGTCGGGCAGGTGGATGAACTTCTTCGGCTCAAGGAATCGGATCTTCTCTCGGTTTGATCATTCCTGCGTCCGTTCTCGATGCCGGTCGCCTGCTCCGATGTTCGATTCCCATGGTCTCGGAATCGTCTGGACGGTCCCCGGATCCGCGCATGACGCGCGCGCGATGCGGCGGTCGCTGCCCACGGCCGGGCGGCCATGACGACTGTCGACGGCCGCGCGGTGGCTGAGTCCGGGCCGTCCGGGTCATCCGCGCCGCCGGGATCCTCGCATGGGCCCGGTAATCCGCTTGAGTCCGGTAATCCCCGCGGGCCCGGTAATCACGGTCGGCCCGCCGGGATGGTGCCCCGGCCCTCACGTGCCGGCCGCAACCTGCCGGCCGCCATCGGTGTCGGCATCCTTCTCGGTGCCGTCATCCTCGTTCCGCTGTTCACCCTGCGGGTGATCTTTGTCGGGGTGATCAGTGTCGCGATGGCCCTGGGCACCCACGAGGTGGTCCGCGCGATCCGACTGACGCAGGTACGGGTTCCCCTGCTTCCCCTGGTTGCCGGGGCGGCGGCCATGCCGGTCGTCGCGTACGTCGATGGGACCACCGGCCTGTTGCTGACTCTCGCCGGCACCATCGGCGTGGCGGCGCTGGTCCGTGCTTTCGGGCCGTCCACGGGTCTGCTCCGCGACGTCGCCGGCGCCGCCTTCGTGGCCGGCTACATCGGCTTTCCGGCTGGCTTCGCCGCGCTGCTCACCGAACCCTCCGATGGTCGCTGGCGCGTCGTCGCCTTTCTGGGAACGGTGGTGGCCAGCGACGTCGGTGGTTACACGGCCGGTGTCCTCTCCGGCGGTCGGCACAAGATGGCCCCTACCGTCTCCCCGGGGAAGTCGTGGGAGGGATTCGTCGGTTCGGCGGTGACCTGTGTGATCGTCGCCGGGATCGTGCTGGCCTGGCCGCTGGGGGCCGAGGCCTGGCAGGGCGTTCTGCTCGGGCTGGCGGTCGCGTGTACCGCGACGATCGGCGACCTGGGTGAGTCCCTGCTCAAGCGCGACATCGGCATCAAGGACATGAGCAGTCTGCTGCCCGGCCATGGTGGCCTGATGGACCGCTTGGACTCGTTGTTGTGCACCGCCCCGGTCGCCTGGCTTCTGATCACTTCCTTCCTGAACTGATCGGAACCGGGCTCAGCCGACCGGTCTCGCCTCTCGTGGGTCCCTTCGGACAGATCCGTGCATTCGTCTCGGTCGCGGTCACCTGGCAGACTGGATCCGCGATGACTGCCACGACCGCCGAATCCGGACGTCCGGACCAGCCCTCACCCGCCGAGGCGGGCTGGCCCGCGCGACTGACGCTCACCCGGCGAGCGGGCCGAGTGCCGCGCCACCTCGCCGACCTGACCCGTCAGGAACGACGTGACGTCGCGGTGTCGCTGGGGCAGCCGGCCTTCCGCGCCGATCAGGTGGCCCGGCACTATTATGCCCGGTTGATCGCCGCCGATGAGCCCGAGGCGATGACCGACCTGCCGGAGCGGGACCGCCAGCCGCTCCTCGACGCCCTGCTGCCGAGGCTGCTCGTCCCGGTGCGGACGCTGAGCTGCGACGACGGTCTGACCCGCAAGACGGCGTGGCGGGCCGTGGACGGCGCATCTCTCGAGTCTGTGATCATGAGATATCCGGGTCGCGCGACGGTCTGTGTGTCGAGCCAGGCGGGCTGCGGCATGGGCTGCCCGTTCTGCGCCACCGGTCAGGGCGGGCTGACCCGCAACCTGTCGACCGCGGAGATCGTCGAACAGGTCGTGCACGCCGCCCGGGTTCTTCAGCGCCGTGAGCTCGCGGGCAGCGCGACCAGGTTGTCGAACGTGGTCTTCATGGGGATGGGCGAGCCGCTGGCGAACTACGCCGCGGTGATTGTCGCGCTACGCCGCCTCACCGCTCACCCCCCCGACGGGCTGGGCCTGTCGGCGCGCGGCCTGACGGTCAGCACTGTCGGCCTCGTTCCGGCGATCCGTCGCCTCTCCGGAGAGGGCCTGCCGGTGACTCTGGCGGTGTCCCTGCACGCCCCGGACGACGTTCTGCGGAACGAACTCGTCCCCATCAACACCCGTTGGCCGGTGGCCGAGGTGCTCGCGGCCGCCTGGGAGTACGCCGAGGTAACCGGCAGACGGGTAAGCGTCGAGTACGCGCTGATCGATGGGGTCAACGATGACGTGGAACGCGCCGACGCCCTCGCGGACCTGCTCGTAGGCCGGCTCGCGCATGTGAACCTCATTCCGTTGAATCCAACCGGTGGATCCTCGTGGCGCGCCAGCGTCCCGGCCGGCCAGCGCGCGTTCGCCCGCCGGCTCCGTGACCGCGGCATCGTGACGACGGTGCGCGACACCCGGGGCCGGGAGATCGCGGCAGCCTGCGGACAGCTTGCGGCCGAGCCGGCCGGGACGCCGGAGCGGACGGACCAGCCGGAGCAGGTCGGATCCGACCGTCCCGCCGAGTTCGGTGGCGCGGGGAGCGCGACGTCTGACGGTGACCGTGTCCTTCGGTAGTCCGACGAGCCGACGCCGGGGGGCCTCCCGCCCGGATATCCGGGCGACGAACACCGTATGGCTGCCGATCACGGCCGCCGCCGGGGTGTTGCTGCTGCTCCTGTGGTACGCGATGTCCCAGGAGCCGGGGCCGGCGAAGACCTCGGCGACCCAGGCCGCTCTCGGGGCGTCCGGCGGCCGTGCCGCCGGTGCCGCCGTGGCGTCGGCCATACCGTTGCCCACGGTCCCACCACCCCCCGAGAGCGGCTGCGTCACCGGGAAGACCCTGCCGTCCGGGATCGGTACCCGCACGCTGCGGGTGGGAGGAACCGAGCGCGGCTACGTCCTCGCCGTACCGACCGCGGGTCCTCGGGCCAGGCCACTACCGCTGATCTTCAATTTCCATGATCTGAACCAGACGCCGGAAGATCTGGAAGCGTACACGCGGCTCGCCGATCAGGGGACGAAGGCGGGCTTCGTGGTCGCCGCCCCGATCGGGATGCAGGGGCGGTGGAACTTCACCAGATCGAAGGCGGTGGGACCCGACGACGTGCTCTTCGTCGGCGCGCTGCTCAACGACCTCGTCGGTCAGATGTGCCTGGATGCGGGACGCGTCTTCGCCGTGGGCTACGCGGACGGCGCGAACATGGTGCTCACGCTGGCCTGCGCGCTGCCGGGCCGTCTTGCGGCGGCGGTGACCGTCGGGTCGAGCGTGCTGCCCGGCTCCTGCGCCAAGCCCGCCACCAACGTCCTGGAGATCCATGGGACCTCGGACCAGATCGCGCCGTATGCCGGCGGAGGCGCTTCGCGGCCGGCCCCCTTCACCGGAGTCGTCGCCCAGCCCGTGGAGGACCGGCTCGCCCGGTACGCCTCCGCTCTGGGCTGCAGCGGAGCCCGCCAGACCTCCCGGGACACGGCTGCCTGGCAGCGCACCGTGTGGAGCGGCTGCCCAGCCGGCCATGACGTCGGGCTGTTGGCCATGCAGGGCGCGGGGCACACCTGGCCGGGGGCGCAGGCACGTCCGGCGCTGGGTCCGACCTCCGTCAGCCTGAGTGCCACCATCGTGGCGTTGACCTATTTCGGTTACACGCCTACGTCCGCGACGAGTGGCCTGCCCGGCCCTGCCGTCTCCGCCGGCCCTGCCGTCTCCGCCGGTCCCGCCAGCACGGGCGTCGCCACCAGTCCGACTCCCGCGGCACCGGCGGCTGGATCCTCTGGACCCGCCGCATCCTCCGGACCCGCCACCACGTCGGCGTCGCCCGCCTCCCCGGATGCCACCCCCGGTGCCGAACCGTCCGGGCAGCCGGCAACCGGCGCCACACCTTCTTCCTCGCCCGGCCGGGGATGAGCAGACGTCGGAGCCGTCGTCGACGTGACCGACCGGGCCGACGTGCCACCCGGATCGGGGTGGCCGATCGGGGTGGGCGGCGACCGCAAAGTCCTGCCCACCAGACCTGACGAAACGTAGTTGTCACCGGACCCATTGCGCATCTTCGGGTGGCACCTGTCATGAACCGAACAGGGCGGTGCCGAGCGGTCGGTGGGCCTGAGAGAATGGGTGACGTGGTGGAGGCTTCGATCCTGCGTGAGGTTGTCCTGCTCGGGTCCACCGGTTCGATCGGAACCCAGGCGATAGATGTCGTACGCCGCAACCCGCAGCGGTTCCGGGTGGTGGCGTTGATGGGCGGCGGGTCCCGGGTGGACCTGCTCGCCGCTCAGGCACTGGACCTCGGCGTCCAGGCCGTGGGAGTGGCGGCGGCCTCGGCCGCTCAGGACCTCCAGTTGGCCTTCTTCGCCGAGGCGTCGCGGCGGGGCTACCGTCGGGGTGAGTTCCCCGTGCCAAAGATTCTCGCCGGTCCCGACGCCGCGAGCGAGATCGCGGCGTGGCCGTGTGACATCGTCCTCAACGGCATCACCGGCTCGGTCGGGTTGGCCCCGACGCTCGCGGCGCTGGCCGCCGGCCGGACGGTGGCGTTGGCGAACAAGGAATCGTTGGTCGCCGGGGGGCCGTTGGTGCTCGACGCGCTCGGTGGCGACCCCGACCGCCTGGTGCCGGTGGATTCCGAGCACTCCGCACTGGCGCAGTGCCTGCGGGGCGGGCGACGGGACGAGGTAGGCAAGCTGGTGCTGACCGCCAGCGGAGGTCCCTTCCGCGGGCGCCGCCGCGACGAGCTTGCCGCCGTTACCCCGGAGCAGGCGTTGGCCCATCCCACCTGGGACATGGGACCCCTGGTGACGATCAACTCGGCGACCCTGATGAACAAGGGGCTCGAGCTGATCGAGGCGCACCTGTTCTTCGGGGTTCCCTACGACGACATCGAGGTCGTCGTGCACCCCCAGTCGTTGGTGCACTCGATGGTCGAGTTCACCGACGGCTCGACGATCGCTCAGGTCTCCCCGCCGGACATGCGGCTGCCCATCGCGCTGGCGCTCGGCTGGCCGGACCGGGTGGCGCAGGCGCAGCCGCCGATGGACTGGTCGCGGGCGCAGGCGCTCACCTTCGAACCGCTGGACGAGGTGGCGTTCCCGGCGGTGGAGCTCGCCCGCACGGCCGGGCGGCGCGGCGGCACCGCCCCCGCGGTCTTCAACGCCGCGAACGAGGAGGCGGTGGCCGCCTTCCTCGCCGGGCGGCTGCCCTTCATCCGTATTGTCGACCTGGTGGCCGAGGTCATCGCCGAGCACGAAGTGATCGATCATCCCAGCGTGGAGGAGGTGTTCGCCACCGAACGGGCCGCGCGGGCGGCGGCCGGGCGGCTGATCCGGCGTGAGACCGAACGGGACACGGTGTGAGCCGCCCCCCCGGCGCCGAGAGGGCGGTCTGATGGAGCTTCTCGGCATTGTGGCGTTCGCACTGGCCCTGCTGGTGTCGGTCGTCGCGCACGAGGCCGGGCATTTCGTGACGGCCCGGCACTACGGTATGAAGGCCTCCAAGTTCTTCGTCGGTTTCGGGCCGACCATCTGGTCCCGGCGGCGGGGGGAGACCGAGTACGGCATCAAGGCCATTCCGGCCGGCGGTTTCGTCAAGATCGAGGGGATGACTCCGCTCGAGGAGATCGATCCGGCCGATGAACCCCGCGCCTTCCACAATGCGCGGGCGCGAGCCCGGCTCGTGGTTATATCGGCTGGTTCTTTCGTGCATTTCGTCATCGCCATCGTGTTGGTCTACGGAGTGCTTGTCGTCCTGGGCACGACCACGATCAGCGAGTCGAGGGTCGGCGCGACGAGCTGCGTCGCCACGACCGCGACCTGTTCCGGACCGGGGCCGGCCGCGGCGGCCGGTCTGCGGCCGGGCGACCGGATCGTCAGCTTCGGCGGAGTTCCGGTCACGACGTGGGCGCAGTTCACCCGGCAGGTGCGTGCGCACGGAGCGGGGCCTGCGGTGATGGTCGTCGAACGGGACGGCCGCACCCTCACCCTCACGCCGAACCTGGTGGAGGTCAGGCGCGATCGGGAGACCGGGCAGGCGGGCGACGACCGGGTCGGCGCCTTGGGCGTCAGACCGGGAACCGAGACAGTGCACTACAACCCGATCGAAGCCGTGCCCCGCACCTTCGATGTCATCGGGTCCGGGTTCACCGGTATGTACGAGACGCTGACCCGCCGGATCGGTGATATCGCTAATATCTTCAGCGACGACCGCGACCCCCAGGGTTTCATCAGCGTGGTGGGAGCGGCGCGTATCGGCGGTGATGTGGTCTCGGCCGAGGGCAGTTCGGCCGTGGACCGGGTGCGGAATCTTCTCATTCTGGTCGCCGCGATCAATCTCGCGGTCGGAATTTTTAACCTGTTGCCCCTACTTCCGTTGGACGGCGGTCATATTGCCGTGCTGGGCTTCGAGCAGGCCCGGCATGGCCTACGCAGGCTCCGGGGTTATCGCGGTCCGGTACAGAAGGTGGATTTCGCCAAACTGTTACCAGCCACGTACGCCACGGTCGTCGTACTGCTCGGGTTCAGTCTGCTTGTCCTGTCCGCCGACATTGTCAATCCCATTCGCCTGAATCAGTAATTCCGTATGAACATGCGCGACGGTGTGCCATTCTGCCCTGCCTCCTGCAGCCGACAGGCCGAGTCAGTCGCACGTCGATCTTCGTCTCCGATTCGCCAGTGAGGACAACGTGACCGTAACTCTGGGCATGCCAACCGCTCCGGCCCGTCCGCTCGGCACGCGGCGGCACAGCCGGCAGATCCACGTGGGCAACGTCCCGGTCGGGGGTGACGCTCCGGTCTCCGTTCAGTCGATGTGCACCACGTTGACGTCAGACGTCAACGCCACGCTGCAGCAGATCGCACAGCTGACAGCGTCGGGATGCCAGATCGTCCGGGTCGCGGTGCCAAGCCAGGACGACGCTGACGCCCTCGCCGCGATCGCCCGCAAATCCCCGATCCCGGTGATTGCCGATATCCACTTCCAGCCCAAGTACGTCTTCGCCGCGATCGACGCGGGCTGCGCCGCGGTCCGGGTCAACCCCGGCAACATCAAGGCTTTTGACGACAAGGTCGGGGAGATTGCTCGCGCGGCGAAGGCCGCCGGCGTTCCGATCCGGATCGGGGTCAACGCGGGTTCGCTCGACAAGCGGCTGTTGGCGAAGTACGGCAAGGCCACGCCGGAGGCGCTGACGGAGTCGGCCCTGTGGGAATGCTCGCTGTTCGAGGAGCACGACTTCCGCGACATCAAGATCTCGGTGAAGCACCACGACCCGGTCGTCATGATCCAGGCGTACCGGCTGCTCGCCCAGGCCTGCGACTACCCGCTGCACCTCGGTGTCACCGAGGCCGGGCCGTCCTTCCAGGGCACGGTCAAGTCCGCGGTCGCCTTCGGGGCCCTGCTCGCCGAGGGAATCGGTGACACGATCAGAGTGTCGCTGTCGGCACCGCCGGTCGAGGAGGTGAAGGTCGGCACCGCGATCCTGGAGTCCCTGGGACTTCGGCAGCGTAAACTCGAGATCGTATCCTGCCCCTCCTGCGGTCGGGCTCAGGTTGACGTCTACACCCTTGCCAATCAGGTCAGCGCCGGTCTCGAGGGCATGGAGGTCCCGTTGCGCGTCGCCGTCATGGGCTGCGTCGTGAACGGGCCGGGCGAGGCCAGGGAGGCCGATCTCGGCGTCGCCTCCGGGAACGGCAAGGGTCAGATCTTCGTCCGAGGCGAGGTCGTGAAGACCGTTCCGGAGGCACAGATCGTGGAAACCCTTATTGAGGAAGCCATGCGGCTGGCCGAGGAGATGGCGGCGGACGGCACCCCGTCCGGCGAACCCTCGGTTTCCGTGGGTTAACCGGTTCGACCGGATGGGCCTACCTCTGCGGTCCGCGCCGACCCGTCTGCTTGACGACAGGGATCTTCCGGCCGTCCGCGAGCTCTTGGCCCGCAACCCGGTCGCCGATGTGTTCGTCGCATCTCGGGTCGAGGCGGCGGGGCTCGACCCGTGGCGTCTCGGCGCCGAGATGTGGGGGCACACCGTGGATGGCTGCCTGGTCGCTCTGTGTTATTCCGGCGCCAACCTCTGGCCCGTGGCGGCAGGCCCCACCTCGGCGAGACTGTTCGCCGAGCGGGCTCGCCGGCAGGGACGGCGCTGCTCGTCCATCGTCGGCGTCTCCTCCTCGGTGACGGCGATGTGGAAGCATCTGGAGCCGACCTGGGGGCGGGCCCGGGAGGTACGGGCCGACCAGCCCCTGCTCGTGATCGACCGACCGCCGCGGGTCGCCCCAGATCCGGCGGTGCGCCCGGTGCGCCCGGACGAGCTGGACGTCATCCTGCCGGCCTGCATCGCCATGTTCACTGAGGAGATCGGGGTGTCCCCGGTGCTCGCTGACGGCGGTGCCCTCTACCGCGCCCGCGTCGCCGAGTTCGTCGGTCAGCGGCGTTCCTTCGCCCACATCGCCGACGGCCGGGTGCTGTTCAAGGCCGAGATCGGCGCCGTCGCGGGCGACGTCTGCCAGATCCAGGGCGTCTGGGTCGACCCGGCGCTGCGCGGGCGCGGCCTCGGCGCCGCGGGAACCGCGAGTGTGGTCGCGCTGGCGCGGGCCGCCTTCGCCCCGCTGGTCAGCCTGTACGTCAACGACTTCAACCATGCCGCCCGCCGGGTCTACGACCGGGTGGGCTTCCAGCGAGTCGGGACCTTCGCGTCGATCCTGTTCTGAGGTTGATCTTGTTCTGAGATCGATCCCGGTCTGAGCCCATCCCGGACCCGCTCCGATGGTGTCCGGGGCCTCTTTGATCCCCAGAAATATCCGTTTTGTCGGCTATGTGCATCTGGCCGGTCAAAGATATTGCAGAACGATGTCATCGCGATGAAGTCACATGGCCAGGATGGGCACCATCTGGCATGCTTACCATCCCGATGACTTCGATCGACATGCATGGCGCGGGCGTCAGCCTGCGTGAGGGGGTATCTATGAGACCGAGCAGACTGTGGCGTGCAGCGACGCCACTCATCGCCGCGGGGGCGCTCGTACTGGCGGTGGTGGGCTGCTCGAGTGACGACGGGGACTCCCAGACGGTCGCCTCGAACGGCCAGGTCACCGGCACCCTGCGGCTCGGGTACTTCCCGAACCTCACCCACGCGCCAGCTCTCTACGGTGTCGAGAAGGGGATCTTCGCCAAGGACCTCGGTTCTGGAGTCACGCTCAAGACGTCGACCTTCAACTCCGGCGTGCAGGAGGCGGAGGCGATTCTGTCCGGCGCCATCGATGCCGGCTATATCGGTCCCAACCCGGCGGTCAACAGCTTCATCAAGTCGCACGGGGAGGCGGTGCGGATCGTCTCCGGCGCCACCTCGGGTGGTGCGTCGCTGGTGGTCAAGCCTGAGATCACCTCCGTCGCGCAGCTCAAGGGCGCCACGCTCGCCACCCCGAGCCTGGGCAACACCCAGGACGTGGCGCTGCGGTACTTCCTCAAGGAGAACGGGCTGAAGACCGACCCCCAGGGCGGGGGTGATGTCTCCATCAAGCCCCAGGACAACACCGTGACGGTGGACGCCTTCGCCAACAAGGCCATCGACGGGGCCTGGGTGCCCGAGCCGATAGCCTCCCGGCTCGTCGCCGCGGGGGGCAAGGTGCTCGTCAACGAGGCCGACGAGTGGCCGGAGACCAAGGGCCAGTTCGTCACGACGGTGCTTCTGGTGAGCACGGACTACCTGAAGAAGAACCCGGAGATCGTCCGCCGGCTCATCACGGCGAACGTGGAATCGATCAACGCGCTCAACGCCGACCGTGACGCCGGCGCGAAGGTCACCAACACGGCACTGGGCAAGCTGAGCGGCAAGCCGCTGTCCGACAAGATCCTCACCTCGGCCTGGAAGGGGCTGACCTTCACTCCGGACCCGATCGCGGCGTCCCTGTTCACCTCGGCGAAGCACCAGGAGGAGCTCGGCCTCATCGAGAACCCGAAGCTCGACGGTCTGTTCGATCTGACGGTCCTCAACGAGATCCTCGCCAAGCAGGGCAAACCGACGGTCTCCGACTCCTGACCCGCGGGACCCCCGGTAGCCGGGCCGGCTGAACCTCGGTCCGAGACCACAGGGCGACGACCAGGCCGGGGTGTCGATCATCGATGCCCCGGCCTGGTCCGTCCGTCCGTCCATGCACACCGGCCGCATACACCGCGATGGGGGAATGAACCATGACCGCTGTACTCACCGACACCGCTGTACTCACCGACACCGCTGTACTCACCGACACCGCGCTGCGCATCCACCGCGTCAGCCGGGTCTTCGGAGCCGGGCCCGCCAGCGTCAAGGCGCTCGACAACGTCTCCCTGGATGTCCGGGCGGGCGAGTTCGTCTGTCTCCTCGGTGCGTCCGGCTGTGGGAAATCGACCCTGCTCGGCCTGATCGCCGGTCTCGACCAGCCCTCCGTGGGCGTCGTTGACACCACCGGCCGGCGGGTCGGGATGATGTTCCAGGACTCGGCGTTGCTGCCCTGGCTGACGGCGGGCGGCAACGTGGAGGTGCCGCTGCGGCTGCGGGGGATCGGCAAGGCCGAGCGGCGGGACCGGGTCGAGAGCCTGCTCGCGATGGTCCGGCTGGCCGGCCTGTCCGCGAAGCGCCCCCATGAGCTGTCCGGCGGCATGCGCCAGCGGGTGAGCCTGGCCCGGGCCTTCGCGCAGGAGGCCGACATCCTGTGCATGGACGAGCCGTTCGGTGCGCTCGACGCGATGACCCGCGATCTGCTCCACGACGAACTCGAACGGATCTGGCGGGAGACGGGGGTCACCGTCATCTTCGTCACCCACGATGTGCGCGAGGCGGTCCGGCTCGGTGACCGCATCGTGCTGCTGTCCTCCCGGCCCGGCCGGGTCGTGGAGATCTTCGACGTCGATATCGACCGCCCCCGCCGGCTCGACTCCACCCACGTCTCGGAGCTCGCCACCGAGGTGACCGCGCGGCTACGCGAGGAGGTTGGCCGCCATGGCCACTGACGTCAGCGTCCCCACCCGTAAGAGTGCCGGGCTCGGCGAGGCCGGCGAGCCCCTCGACGTCGACGTGGCCCTCGCCGGCCTCGACGCGCTGGACATCCCGACCGCGCAACGGCGGCCGTTCGCGGCCCGCGCCTGGGCGGCCACCTGGCCGAAGCTCGGCGCTCTGCTCCTGTTCCTGCTGTTCTGGCAGATCGTCGTCTGGAGCGGCTGGAAGCCCAGCTATGTGCTGCCCGGGCCGGGCGAGGCGCTGGGCGAGTTCGTCGACCAGCTGGGCAGCGGACACTTCTGGGACGCTCTGGCCCGCACCCTGGTCCGGGCCCTGGAGGGATACGCCCTCGCCGTGCTCATTGGCACCGTGGTCGGGATCGCGGTGTCCCGCTTCGGGGTCCTGCGTACCGCGGTGGGATCGTTCATCACCGCGGTGCAGACGATGCCCTCGATCGTCTGGTTCCCGCTCGCCATCCTGCTGTTCAAGCTCAGCGAGTCCGCGATCATGTTCGTGGTGGTGCTCGGGGCGGCGCCGTCGGTGGCCAACGGCGTCATCTACGGCGTGGACTACGTGCCGCCTCTACTGGTCCAGGTCGGCCGCAGCATGGGCGCGCGTGGCCTGTCCCTCTACCGGTACATCGTGGTACCGGCGGCCCTGCCCTCGGTGCTCGCGGGCCTGAAGCAGGGCTGGGCGTTCGCCTGGCGCAGCCTGATGGCCGGCGAGTTGCTGGTCATCGTTCCGGGGCATCCGTCCGTCGGGGCCGACCTGCAGAATGCCCGCGAACTGCTCGACACGGTCGGGGTACTGGCCTCGATGATCACGATCTTCGTGGTCGGGGTGCTCATCGATGCCGGATTCAACGCGGTGGACCAGCGGATGCGGCAGCGCCGTGGGCTGGTTGCGGAGGGTACGACGGCGGTCCGGGCGGCTCGGCGTCGCCGGGGCGGCAGCGCCGGCGGGTCCGCCGCGGCCGGTACAAAGGAGGTGGCGGCGGTCGGAGCCGCCACCACGGCCACCTCCTCCGCCGACGGCGGCACGGACGCCCCCCATCCCGAGAGGGCTGGCTGAGGAAGTCCCCGATTCCCCGGCCGGCAGGTTCGTTGGCCGGCAGGCTCGTTCGGCCGAGTCGGCGGCGGGAACAGCGCCCGTTGGCGCGGGGCCGCGCCTCGCCCGCTGCCGACCCGGCCCACCCATTCGGCGAGGACCGGCGGCAGAATGGATGCATGCAGATCTCCGCTCGCGCCGACTACGCATTGCGCGCGCTCCTGACGTTGGCCGCGAGCAACGGTCGGCTCGTCAAGGGCGAGGCGCTTGCCGCGGCGCAGGATCTGCCGCTGCGCTTCCTCGAGAACATCCTCACCGATCTACGCCGGGCGGGGCTGGTCCAGAGCCGCCGGGGCGCGGACGGGGGATACCAGCTGAGCCTTCCTCCCGACCGGATCACCATCGCCACGGTGATCCGGGCGACCGACGGTCCGCTCGCCAGCGTGCGAGGCCGGCGTCCCGAGGACACGAACTACGACGGCGCGGCCAAGAACCTGCAGGATGTGTGGATCGCGGTTCGGGTGAACCTGCGGCGGGTGCTGGAGGCCGTGACCCTCGCTGACGTGGCGAGTGGTCAGCTTCCGGACATCGTGACCACCCTCGGCGGCGACCCCGACGCGTGGGTCACCCGCTGACGGGAGCGGCCCGCTTCCTGGAGCGGGCCCGGCCTCCCTGGACGCCAGGTCACGTCCCCGGTAGCGCGCGGCTCGCGGCCGCCAGCGGCATGCCGGCCGCGATGCGGGCCCGCTGCGCGCGTACGGCGGTGCCGGTCAGCGCGTCCAGGGCCAGCGCACGGACGTCCCCGACGAGCACGGTGACGGCGTCGTGGGCCGCTATGGCGCAGGCGTCCTCGATCCTGGCCAGGAGGGCCAGTGCCACCCCGATTCCCTCCGGTGCGACGGGGAGTCGATAGGCGGGCAGTGCCGGTGGCGCCTCCCCGCCGCGGGCCCGGATCGCGGTGATGAGGTCGTCGCGCAGCGCCTGGTGCGCCAGATAGCTCAGTCGTGCGAGCTCGCGCGCCTGCGCCGCGGCCGGGCCGAGCGGCGCGAGGGCACCTCCCGCCGCCGCGGCGGCGTAGACGGCGGCATGCGTGGCCGTGAGCATCGTGACCAGCGCCGCGACACCCGCGGGATCCGGGTGGTCGGTTGCGGTGGTCGATTCCGTGGGGGTCGCCGACGCCGGATCGCCCGGTGGTGTGCCGGCGGTCATCCGGACACCCGGCTCGCAGAGAGGGCCAGCAGCTCCGCATGCGCGGTCCCGGCGGCGCACATGCTCGCCAGCAGGGACGCGAGCGGACCGCCCGCGCGCAGGCAGTCGGTGCGGGCCGCGTTCGTCGCCGCATCCTCCATCCCGGTCAGGGAGGCGATGGTGGCGGCGCGGGCCGTGGGTGACTCGTCGACGAGCTGCGCCGTTCCCGCCGTCCCGACGCCGTCGCGCCCGATCGTCCGGGTCGGCATGGCCGCCTGGGTCGGCATGGCCGCCTGGGCCGGGGTGGCCGCCTGGGTCGGGGTGGCCGCCTGGGCCGGCGTGGTCGGTGCGGAGCCCGGGAACTGTTCGGCCAAGGTCCGGAGCTGGACTTCGTGATGGGCCCGCAGCGTGTCGAACAGGGGACGCAGGGACGGGTGGCGCTCGGCCGCCGTCCGGTATGCCGCGGCCAGCGTGGCCGCCCGGACGGCGGCGGCCCTCGCCGCCCGGCGGTCGTCGCCGCCCGGGCCCACTGCGGGACCGGTCCGGTTCGTCGCGACCGTGGTGCTGCACCCGGCGGCCTCGAATCCGGTAAATCCGGCAAATCCGGTGAGGGTGAGGCCGGTCAGCCCGGCGAGGACCCGTCGTCGGGAGGCGTGGGTGAGGTTCGCCGGATCCACCGTCGCAGCTTCGCACATCCCCTGCTGTCGTCCGGATCGCCGTGTGGTCCGCGCGGCCTGATCCGGTTACCCCCGGGTCGCGACGGACTCCGGTCGGGGCGGACGTAGGCTATGGATCTCACCCGGGATGCCGTTCGCCCCTGTGACGGCCCAGCCCGGCGGGACCGTCGGCAGTCGGTCCTCGTTGTTCGACGGTGCCGCGGGTCGGGTCGACGGTGCCGCGGGTCGGGTCGACGAGGGTCGCACGGCTTGATGGCGCCGGCCGAACCTGGGTATCGCCCCCGGGGGATGACAATGTGGCGGCCGGCCTACGGCCTGGGGAGCGGCGTCGTGGGTCCGGCGGATGATCAGGCATCGTGGATGCGGGAAGGGACGGTCGAAGTGGCAGGGGCGGGGGAGGCCGGCCGCGCGCGCGACCGGAGCCCATCCGGATCGGCCCGCGGGCGCGGCGGCGTTCGGACGGCGCTGCGGGCTCGGCTGGCGGCCGGTCTCGCCGACGCGGGTTTCGATCTCGAGGATGTGACGGTGGCACGGGCCGGATCGCGCAGCGTGGTGCGGGTGGTGGTGGACCGCGACGGCGGAGTCGACCTGGACGCGGTCGCGGACGCCAGCCGGCTCGCCTCCGAGCTGCTCGACGCCGCCGAGACCGACGGCCAGGGCCTGGTCGCCGGGCCTTATGTTCTCGAGGTCACCTCACCGGGCGTCGAACGGCCGCTGACCGAGCCTCGGCACTGGCGCCGCGCGATCGGCAGGCTTGTCACGGTACGTGATCGAGACGGCATCGTCCTCGCCGGGCGTGTCCTCTCCGCCGACGAATCGGGGGCGGACCTGGCGGTGGCGACGGATCCCGCGCGGCCCGGACGCCCCCCGCGCCGGCGGCTTGCGCGGGTGACCTTCGCACAGGTGGCCCGGGCTACTGTCGAGGTCGAGTTCTCGGCCGAGGCGTATGATGATCTTTCTGTCGAGTCGGTGGAGACGCCGTCTTCGTCCGCCGCGTTGGTGGAACCCGGCGAGACAGCCGATCTCGGGTATGGGGAGCCGGGCGACGATCTTCCGGCGGCGCCGGGGAGGGAATCCAATGACGACGGCCGGGAGGCCGGCCCCCGGGGCGCGGCCGGTAAGGAGATGACCCGGTGAAGCTCGACGTGGCCGCGCTGCGCGGAATCGAGCGGGAGAAGGACATTGCCTTCGACACCTTGGTGCAGGCGATGGAGACGGCACTGCTGACGGCCTATCACCACACGGCCGGGTCCGCGCAGGACGCCCGGGTGGTGATCGACCGGACGACCGGAGATGTCTCCGTCCTCGCCCGGGAACGGGGTCCGGACGGCACCAGCCGGGAGTACGACGACACCCCGGCGGACTTCGGGCGGATCGCGACTATGACCGCTAAACAGGTGATCATGCAGCGGCTGCGCGAGGCCCAGCAGGAGGTCACCTACGGCCAGTACGCTGACCGGGAGCACGAGATCGTCTCCGGTGTGGTGCAACATCACGAACAGCGGGCCGGCTCCAGGGTCGTGCTCGTCAATCTCGGCACCGTCGAGGGTGTCCTGCCGCCGGCCGAGCAGGTTCCCGGCGAGCGGCTCGAGCACGGTGACCGGATCAAGTGTTATGTGGTGCACGTCGCGCGGGGGCAGCACGGACCCACGGTGACGTTGTCCCGCACCCATCCCGAGCTGGTGAAGGGGCTGTTCCGGCTGGAGGTGCCCGAGGTCGCCGACGGCACCGTGGAACTCGCTGCGATCGCCCGCGAGGCTGGGCATCGCAGCAAGATAGCGGTGCGGTCCCGGGTGGCCGGGGTCAACCCCAAGGGCGCGTGCATCGGGCCGATGGGCAGCCGGGTGCGTGCCGTCATGGCCGAGCTGCGGGGCGAGAAGATCGACATCGTCGACTGGTCGGCCGACCCGGCAACCTTTGTCGGGAGCGCGTTGTCCCCGGCCCGGGTGGCCCGGGTCGAGGTGACGGACCCGGCGAGCCGCTCGGCGCGGGTGGTGGTGCCCGATTACCAACTGTCGTTGGCCATCGGTCGCGAGGGGCAGAACGCCCGGCTCGCCGCCCGGCTGACGGGGTGGCGCATCGACATCCACTCTGACACCGAGGACTCCGGCGAGGGCGGTGGGAGCGGATCCGAACGGGGCTCCGCTGGTGCGCCTCGACGATCGGGACCAGCTGCGGTACCGCGGCGATCGCCTGCCGCGGGTGGCCATTCTCGGGGCCAAGCGGGATAGACTTGCGATGGCGCGTCGTGCGGAGCCCGTTCGTACCTGTGTCGGATGTCGAAGCCGTGCGCCGAGTTCTGACCTACTGCGTATCGTCGTAGAAGGCGGCGAGCTTCTGCCGGATGCTCGTCGTCGGATGCGCGGTCGGGGTGCGTACGTGCATCCCGATCTTGCATGCCTCGATCTCGCGGAGCGTCGCAAGGCGTTCCCACGGGCATTGCGGGTGTCGGGCCCGCTCGGAGCGAAGCAGGTCAGGCTGTATCTGGAGCGGCTTTGCCCGCGGTAGCCGGTCCCTCCGGGGCCGGTCCGCCGTAGTCGCGCCAGGCACAGGGAGATATCAGGCACAGGAGATACCAGGTAAAGATGGATGGATGGAACGGGCGGACCGCGGCAGCGGGCCGGCCGGGTCAGACGGAGTGGGTACCCGCGCCAGCGGCACCCACTCCCACAGGCGGCGCCAACAGACGTCGACAGGGAAGCAGGTCGAGACAGCGATGACCGCTCAATGAGCACCCAGCCATGATCACGACCAGCAGGTAACGAGGTCACGCGGGCACGGACCGCGGGCCGAACGAAGGAGCACCGTGGCAGGAAAGGCCCGCGTACACGAGCTCGCCAAGGAGCTTGGTGTCGACAGTAAGACCGTGCTCGCCAAGCTCAAGGATCTCGGTGAGTTCGTGAAGTCCGCTTCGTCCACTGTCGAGGCACCCGTCGTCCGCAAGTTGAAGGAAGCGTTCCCCGCCGACGGCGCACCCACCTCCCCGGGCCGGACCACCGGCCCTCCGGGACCGCCGGGCAGCGGTGCCCGTCCGACCCCGCCGCCCCGTCCTGGTCTGGCGCCGCGGCCCGGTCCGCGTCCGGTTCCCGGGCGGCCTGGTCCCGCCGGGCGGCCTGGTCCCGCCGGCCGGCCTGGTCCGGCGACCCCGGCGCCGTCGCCCGCGTCCCCGCCGGTGCAGGCCTCGCCGGTGCAGGCTTCCCCGGTGGAGGCCTCGCCGACGTCTGCACCCGCCGCTCCCCGTCCGGCCGCGGCCTCCGCCGTACCCGCGCCGCCGATGCCGTCCGCCCCCTC
>NZ_CDXDOR010000006.1:0-21693 GCF_978021225.1 Frankia sp. CeTa3Moorea
GACCCAGCCAGGGCGGATCAGGCCCGGCTGGGTCAGCGCACGGCCGTCGGCCTGCACGACGCCGTGGTTGAGGGCCCAGATCTCCGGCCAGCGGGCGCCGTCACCCAGGCAGCGGTCCGCGATCCGCCACAGGCTGTCGTAGACGCCGCCTGCTGGTAGCTGCACCACGACGGTGCCCGGTGCCGCCGTGGGCAGCGCAGCGTCGATCGGGGTGGCCGCGGCGACGGCGGCGAAGCTCGGGCTGGCGGGCGCGGTGGCCGCCGCCGTGGCGACGGCGGGACCGGCAGCAGGAGTCAGCGGGCCCCGGGACTGGGCAGCGGTCAGCAGGATCGCGCCGAGCAGGAACGTCGCGAACCCGCGCATCCCGCCTGCGGGCAGCGCGACGCCGTGGCCGGGCCAGCGGGCCTCCCGCACGACGTCAGGCAGGGCAAGGGAGACCGAGACCGTGAAGGCGAACCACAGCGGCCACAGCAGCACCGCGAGGACGTCGAGGAGCAGGGTGTCGTCCATCGGCCCGGTCAGCCGTGCCGAGACCTCCGCCCAGGACGGCACCTCGTGGGGCAGCGGCCAGCCGACGAAGTGCCACAGCGCCCAGGGCAGGCCGCCGACGAGGGCGACCAGCGCGACCAAGGCGACCCCCGCGCGCACCAGCCGACCGACCAGCAGCAGACCCGCGGTGCCCCTGCGCCGGGCGGGGCGGGGCCGGCGGCGCGCGGGCGGCCGGCTCACGGGACGGCTCCGACAGGTGGGGCGGGGTGGGCGCTGCCGGTCCCGGTGACCGTGAGGGTGTCGAGCCCGACCACGCCGAGCAGCAGGTTGTCGTGCACGGCGGTAACGGTGACGGTGACCGTGTTGTCGACGACGGTCACGGTGCCAGTGGCACCCGCCTGGGCGAGATAGGACTGGGCGGCGGCGACCGCCTGCTCGGGCAGCAGCCGGACCGTGCCACCCTGACGCAGCACGGTCAGATCGAGCTGCTGGGCGCCGGCGCGGGCGGCTTCCTGCGCGATACCCATGGCCTCTGTCTTGTCGGCGAGCGCGCCGCCGGCGTCCACGATCAGCCCGCCAAACATGACGAACGCGGCGAACAGCACCACGACGAACGCGGTCACCGCCCCCTCGTCCCGCCCGCGACGAGCGGGCCGGTAGCGGCTCACGGCGCCGCCTGTCCGAGCTGGTCGCCGTAGAGGTCCACGGGTGAGGTGGAGCTGGCATGCAGGGTTGCTGTGCCGGGGGTTCCCAGCACCGCAAGATCGTCTAGCTGGGCTCGGCACGTCACGGTCACCCGCACCAGCGCGCCCGGTGCCAGCCCGGCGGGATCGGTGTCGACCGTCAGGTCCTGGCAGGTGACCCCGGCGCTGGCCAGCGCGCTCTGCGCGGTGGCACGGGCGTCGGTGACCGCCTGGGCGGGGGTGCGGGCGATGGAGGCGGCGCGCGCGGCCTGGTGGGCAACGTCGGCGATGCGCAGCTTCGCGTCCGAGATCCGGTAGCACAGGACGAGGAACAGCAGCATGAGCAGCAACGCCGGCAGGATCAGCACCAGCTCGGCGGTCGCCGACCCCCGGTCAGGACCACGACGAGCGCACCTGGGTTCGCCGGTCACGGGGCCGGCCTGCGCTGCTCGACGGGCCCGGCCGCGTCGGCATCGATGCCCAGGCGCAGGCCGGGGATGACGCTGGCGGCGGTGCCGTGGACGTGCACCGTCGCCTGATCGCCGTCGCGGGTCACGGTGACCTCGGGACCGGTGAGGCTGGACCGGCCAAGCTGATCGAGGGTCGCCTGCGCCTGCTGTTCGCCGGCGGCGGCGCTGCCGCCGTCGGCGCGGGCGGCGACCAGCGCACGACTGGCGGTGGCCTGCGCGATGTGACGGGCATGAGCCCAGACCGTGACCTGCGCGAGCAGCAACACGACCGTGAACAGCAGCGGCAGCACGAATATCATCTCGACGGTCAGCGCGCCACCATCCCGGCATGGGCGAGCCTTCGTCTGCGTGGGGCGTGTACACCGCCGCCCTCGGCCCGGTCGGACGTCGTAAGATCTCGGGTACGTCCGTCGGGGCGTGCTGGGTCTGCCCCCAGCGGGCCAGCGCGCCGATCCAGGACGGCCGGGGTGGGGCCGTCGTCGGTCCCTGACCGGGCGGAGCCGGGCTGCCATCATCGTGGGTCCTGCTACTGGAAGACCACGCTACGCGCGGCGTCCAGGATCTGCGGGCCGAAGATGCCGATCACGGTCAGCGCGAGCGCCGCCAGGAACGCGATCCAGATGACGTTCTCGGTGGTGTTCCCCGCGTCGCGCCTGTCGGGCGGCGCCTTCGTGTAGCGGTCGCGGATATGGGACCACCAGGTATGGAGACGACCGAGCACGACTCCTCCAACAGTCGAAATAGTTATAGGGATCGGGTGATCTGAGTCAGGGCCGGGTAGAAGACAAACAGGATGAAACCGATCGCGATGAGAACACCGGGGATGCTCATCCGTTCGGTCGCGGCGTTGGCGTCGGCTTCGGCGTCCTGGGCCTGGCGGACCCGCAGCGCGGCGGCTTTCGCGTCCAGCGACTGGCGGACGCGGGCTCCTTCGGTCCCGGCGAGCGCGACCGCGTCGGCGAGCTCCGTCAGTTCGGAGATCTGAAGCTCCCCACCCAACTGACCTAGCGCCACCCACGGGCTGATCCGGGTCTCGCGGGCGGTGCGCAGCGTCCGGCGGATCGCCACGAACGGCCAGCCGTTGCCCACGTTTGCCGCGTCGGTCAGCGCGGTCTCGACCCCGGCGCCGCCGGCAAGCAGCACCTGGATCAGCGACAGGTAGGCCGACAGGGCGTAGCGGAAGGCCCGCCGCTGCCGGTCGGCCTCGGCTTTCACGGTCAGGTCGGGCAGCAGGAACCCGACAACGCCCAGCAGCAGGGCGACCGCGACCGGCACCGCCCACGGAAACGGCCGGCCCCCCGCCGCGAACGCCAGCCCCACCACCGAGGGAAACAGCAGCCCGGCCACGGCGGCGGTCGCCTTCTCCGCGAGATGGGCCTCGGGGGAACGACCCAGCGCCGCCAGGTCCCGACGCAGCGCCGCGGTCGGCAGGCCGGCGGCGCGCAGCATACCAACTGCCGGCCGGCCCATCCGCACCGCCCACCCGTCCTGCTCCGCCGGCACATTCAACGGGGCCGGCGAAGCCGGGGCCGGGGCGGGGTTAAGCCGGGCGATAACCTCCTCCAAGGAAGGTCGGGGCGGGAACAGCCACACGACCAGGGCCCACAGACCGACCCCGGCCCCGACCCCGAGCAGCATCAGTAGGACACTCATCGAGATTCCCGCCCCGAAGTCGCCGGAGCCATACCCGCGGCCTGCGGCGCCGTCGGGTCGCCTTTGTCGAGAAAGCGACCCGGGTTTTCGATCCGGGCCATGCGCCGTAGCCAGACGAACCCGCTGGCGAAGATCGCCCCGATGATGAGCAGGACGAGCTGTCCCGCGGCCGTGCTATAGGGGTCGAGGAAGGGCCGGTTGAACACGACCAGCCCGCCGGCGAACACGAGGCTGGTCACGACGACGACCCGCATCGTGGTGCGCATCCGCGCCCGGCCGACCTCGATCCGGCCCAGCATGTCGACCTGGGCGCGGGCGGTCGCCGCGAGCTGGCCGAGCAATCCGGACAGCTGGCGGGCCTGGTGCTCGCTGGCGAGGATCAGCGCGCCGATCACCAGGTCAGCCAGCGGGTCGTCCAGGTCGTCGGCCAGGCCGCGCAGCGCTGGGCGGAGCCGTTCGCGGCGTTCGATTCGCGCGGCCAGCAGCGCGATCTCGCCACGGATCGCCGTCGGCGCGGTCTGCGCGGTGGCCAGGATCGCCTGCTCCAGACCGGCCGCGGCGGCAAGGGTGTCGCGTAGCTGCTCGGCCCAGACCGCGATGCCCTGGGTGCGGGCGACCTGGCGGGCCTGGTCACGGTCCGGGCCCAGCATCCGCGGCAACCCATACACCGCCATCGCGACCAGCAGGCCACCGACGACCCAGCCGGTCACCACCCCCGCCACGATCCCGGCCGCGACCGAACCGGCGGCCCAGCGGCCGAACCGCGGATCGGTCCGCCACGGCCACGCCCACGGCCTGCGCGCCGGGCGGGACGTCTCCTCGTCGGGCACGCCGCGCCAGCCGTGGACGATCAGCAGCAGGCCGATGCCGACACCCAGGCCGAGCAGCCCGAACACGCCGGTCATCCCCACCACCCCCGCGACAGCACGTCCGGGTCGAACCCCACGTCGACCAGGTCATCGAGCAGCTCCCCGGTCGGCGGTGCCGCCGGCAGGCCGCGCCGGTCGGGGCCCGGCCGGTACAGCTCATTGGTGATCACCTGGGTGCCGTCGGCGTCGACGACCTCCCGCACCGAGGACACGACGCGGCGGCCCCGTTCTCCGCGTGGCTCGGCCAGGTGCACGACGACGTGGATCGCCGAGGCGATCAGCAGGTTCGTCGCCTCGACCGGAAGCCGTTCCGGACCCTGCACGGCATAGGAGGCAAGGCGGGTGAACACGCCGCGGCTGGTCGAGGAGTGCAGGGTGGTCATCGAGCCGTCGTTGCCCTGCGACATCGCGTTGAGCATCGGAATGACCTCAGGCCCGCGGACCTCCCCGACGATCACCCGATCCGGAGACATCCGCAGCGCGGCCCGGACCAGCTCGGACGCGGAGATCGCGCCTTCGCCTTCGGTGTTGGGTTCGCGGACCTGCATCGCGACCACGTCCGGATGAGCCTGCGCGTCGGCGTCCAGCCCGAGCTCGTAGACGTCCTCGACGGTCACCAACCGTTCGTGCGGCGGGATCTGGTCGGCCAGCGCGAGCAGCATCGTGGTCTTCCCGATCGCCGTGCCCCCGGCGACCACGATGTTCTTCCGCGCCGCCACCAGCGCGGCCAGCAGCGCTTCCAGCCCGTAGTCGAGGGTCCCGTTCGCCCGCAGCGCCGCCAAGGTGACGTGGCGGAACCGATGCCGGCGAATGCTCACCGACGGCCGCTGCGTGACCGCCATGACCGCGAACACCCGGCTCTTGTCAGCCAGATGGAAGTTGACCATGGGGGCGCCGCGGTCCCAGCGCCGTTCCTCCACCCCGGCGTGCGCGGCCAGGTCCCGGATCAGCCCGACCAGCTCGCTGTCCGAACCGGTGATGGCCGGTAGGCGGCTTCGGCTGCCGTCGGCCCGGCGGATGAACACCCGATCACCGTTGATGTTGATGTTCTCGATCGACGGATCTGCCAACAGGGGTTCGAGGCCGCCGAGCCCGAGGACCTCGGCGAGGACCTCGCCGATGACGCGCTGCTCGTCCTCGGGTGACAGGACCCCCGCGCCGCGGGCCAGCTCGGCGGTGGTGTGCGCCTCGGTCAGGTCCACGAGCACGGACCGGGCGAACGCCTCCCGGGCCTGCGCGGTCAGCGGCGGGGAGCCTGCCTCCTCGTCCGCGCGCAGCCGGCGGGCGAGCGCCGCCCGCAGCCCGTCGCGGAGCCGGCCGCGCAGGGCGTCGGCCGCCGACCCCGAGGCCCGGCCCGGAAGATCAGTAGGCGCGGCCGGACCCCCGCCGACACCGGTCCAGGGAAGGAACGGACCGGGCCTGCCCGCGCCGTTACCCGACGCTGGGCGACGCGGGTCGGGCCAAGACGGGACGGTCATCGCCGCACCGCCCCCGTCGGGGGCAACGCGGCCCGACCGTCGAACCCGCCCGGCGCCAGTGCCGGGCGCTCCGGGCCGACCGGCACCGTGGCGGCGAGATAGTCCGCCATGCCCGCCACCGTCCGGCCAAGCTTCGACCGGCCGATCCCGGTACGGGTCTGGCGACGGCCGGCGAGCACCCCCGCGGCCGTGGCGTCATACGGCACCGGGCCCAGCACCCGCGAACCCAGCACCCGGGCAATCTCGCGAACCCGGTAGTCCGCGGACCGGTGCGGCTGGGCCACGACGACCACATACCAGGCCGGCACCGCCCAGCCCTGCACCACGTGCATCCGCGCCGCCAGATGCGCCAACTCGTCGTCACGGGCCCGCACGACAAGCAACAGCACATCGGCTGCCCGCAGCGCCGGCCCCGCGGGCGACCGCGGATCGAGACGACCGCAGTCCACGATCACCGCCCGGTCGCCGGACCGCGCCGCGGACCACAGCAGCGACCAGCCCCCACCGTCGAGCTCGCCGAGCACGTGGCTGGCCTGCTCGGCGCCCGCCGGCGCGGGGATGACCTCAAGACCACCGGGCAGCTGGTGGGCGTGGTCCTCCGCGAAACGCTCCCCCCCGCCCCGACGGCCGGCGGCGGCGAGCGTGACCAGCCCACGGCTGCCCGTCAGCAGTCCAAACCGCGCGCCCAGGTCGCCGCCAGCGGGGTCGGCCTCCACCACGAGGGGGTCTCCGGCGTCCGTGGGCCAACGGTCCGCCAGCGCGAGCGCCAGCGTCGTCGCCCCCGGCGACGCCTTCAACGACCCCACAGCGATGATCACCGGTCACCCGCCGGTTCCGTTGACCGTGACGACGCCGATCTGCCCGGCCGGCGCCGCCGCCAACGCGTGGGCGTCGGCCTCGGCGAGCTGGAGCGAGACCACCGTCGTCTGCTCGGTGTCCGCCGCCACCACCGCCACCACCGTCGCCGGCCACGACCGGGCGCCACCGGCCGGCGCGGTCGCTACCACGCTGGTGGCGGGGGCGACGACGACCGTCACCCGCGAGCCAGGTGACAGCCCGGTGGGAAACTGGCCCGCCTTCAGCGCGACCGCCGCGATCGCCTCCCCGCGCGGCGGGACCTGCGCGGCACCGACCGCCGCCCGGCTGAGCACGGTGCCAGCGGGCAGGCTGTAGGCGACCGGCTTGCCCAGGATGCTGTCCCGGTCGCCGGCCGGGATGGTATCGACGCCGTCGGCGGAGATCCGCACCTCCCGCACATCCTCAGCGGCCAGGACATGGCCGACCGTCACTGGCCGGGCCAGCACCAGCACCGGCTCCCGCGACCCCACCCGCGCACCCGCGACCAGACCAGCCGCGGCGCAGCCCACCACCAGCACCACACCCAGCAGCAGATACGGAACCCGGCGACGGCGCCGCGGGCCACCGGTCAGCCGCGCGGTGCGTCCGTCGCCAGTCCGCCGACCGCCCGGGTCCGGCCCAGCCGCACGCGGAGTCCAGGATGGAGCCGTCACCACCAGTCACCCCCCACCGGACCGTCACCGGGATGGCCATCTGACCTACTTGCCCTGGTCGTACGGGTCACGGTCGTCATCAGCCACCGCCCGTCGTCAACGCGGGAACATCGATCACCCGAGCCGCCGTCGTCGACACGGTCGTCAGCCCCGGGAAAGCCCCTGTCTGGCCGGCGCCGGCCCAGGTCACGTCCCAGCGCACCGTCGCCGTCACCGGAAAGATCCCGCCCGGCTCGTCGAGCGACCGGCGGGTGTAGGTGTAGCCGCAGTCCGGCGACGCGCTCTTCGGATCGGCCCCGGCCGGAAACGGCGTGCCCGGACCCGTACAGGTCACCGTCCCGCCATCCCCCAACGACCAGACCACCTCCACGGGCCGGGCAACCGCGGTCACCGACACCCCACCCGCCGCAGCAGTCGCCGCCACCTGCTGCCACCCAGCGGGATCGAGCCACAGCCACGTCGGCAGCCGCACCAGCTGATCGGCGACCGGACTCATCGCGATCGCCGGGCCAGCCAGCCGCAACTGGTTACGCGCCTGCTCCGCCAACGCCTCCGGGTCCGGCGCAGGCCCAGTACCCGGCGCCGCATCCGGAATCCACACCGGCGCCCGATACAACGCGTCCCGCTCACCGCCCGACGCGCACCGGTAGATGTACCAAGCACCCGGCCCCTGCCCCGGCTGAGACGCCACCGGCCGCACCGACAACCCCGACGAACCGAGCACCGCCGGCCGCACCACCAGCCCACCCGCTGACGGCAGCTGATAGGAGGCGGGCCGCACGCCGCCCGCGGGCGGCTGATAGTCGCTGCGGACATACGCGCAATCCGCTATCGGCAATGCCGGCGGGTCCAAAGCCCTGTCGCCGGGTGGCGCGGTCCGCCCTGAACCGCCACCTCCGTTGGCCTCGGAGCCTGCGGACGGCGGCGCTGCTTCGGGGTCTGGTGATGGCCCTCCTGGGATTCCTGCCCACAGCTCGCATCCTGGAGAGGGATTCTGGCTGCACCCCGTGCCGCCAAGTGGGTCTACAGCGGCTGCCGGAACAGCGAAGCATCCGATCATCGCTAGCGCGAGTACAGCGAGGAAGGTGAGTCGGCGCTTCAGCATGATCCAATGTCCCCAACTCCGAACCGGGTGACGCGCCACAATCCATCCGTATGCAGCCGCGCTTCGGCGAGAATTCGGCGCATGCCACCCGGCTCGTCGTCCAGCAACGAGCCATCGGCGCGATACACCAGCCAGCTCCTGGTATCGGCGCAGTCGTCAATCATCGCCGACTTCGGCGCGTCCTCCGGGCTCACCGACGTCACCTTCGGGTTGTTGACCGGCTCACCCTTCGAGACCAGACCGTTGTAATGATCGGCGTAGAGATTTCCGGTCATAACCTGCAATGCGTCACCCGAGGCGTACTGCGACAGATAAGGCGCCTGCCAATCGGAGGTGTGGCTGGCCTGCGCGTACGCCTTCCACATCCCGACATACGCGGCGACCGCATCCCGACGGGCGAGGTCCGCCGGAGACGTCAGCGTCGGCGACGGCGTCCCGCTCGATGAGGCGGGCGAGGAGACGGCGCCGCTGCTGGCGGCCGGGTCGGGCGCGGAACCGCCGTCCGAACTACAGGCTGCGAGGAGCAGCACGACGGCGACCAAGACGCTGGCACCGGCGGTGCCCAGCCGCGTCCGGCGACGCCGTCCTGATGTACGAGCCCGGACCGCCACAGTGCCCACCTCGCAGGAAATCCCAACTAACGACCAACTAGCCCTGGAAGGAAAAAACCCTCCATCTAGGACTACTCCGGCTGTGTCGCGTCGCAGCGTTCCCACTACGCAGTGGGACCGGCATCCCAGCGGAAAATGACTTAACCGGACTATCCGATACCCACCTGATCGGACTACTGCACTAGATCGCTGTCAGGCCCGAATGGGTGATGTGAGGCGTGCAGTGTCGTAGTCGAGCGGCGGCGGTAGGCGGACAGCAGGCCGCCAACACGGACACCGCCGACGGCGCGCACCACATCCACGCCCCCCTCGGCAGCCGCGAACGCGCCAGGACCGTTGAATCGGCGGTACAGGTCGCGGGCCCCGCTGGACCGCTTGGGACGAGGAGCCTCAAGGGCTACGGTTGGCGCATCCCGACTCGCCGTCCGCCACCAGCTCTGGTGCGCGACGCGGAAGGAGCCACAGACCTCGTGGCGACCAGGCCCAGTCTGCGGGTGGAGCAGGCGGAGCTACGAGCGCGGAAGCGCACGGCGGGGATGTCGCACGACAGATCGCCGTCGAGTTCGCCCGCCGCTCCCAGCTGTGCCCCGCGCTGCCTACCGCGTCGCGCACGGCTGGACCCAGACGCAGTCCGCAGGGCCGCAATCACGCCCACGCCGCCCCGCACCGGCCTGGACCCCCACGGCGCCGCCAACCCAGGCCCGAAGAACTTACGAAGCCCTGGCAGGTGCGCCGCAAGTTGAGATGGCCGGAGAATGCGTCGGATCGCTCCGGTGATGGTCTAGCCGGCAGTAGACGCGACCACCGCCCTCGGCGATGGGTATGACCGGAAGGCGGGACTGTTCAACGTCGGCCTTCGACTGCGGCATTTTGCGGCGCCCTCGGCGCAGGCTCCTTTTCTTGACTATCTCGACGGTTTCGTCGAGGACTGTGTCGCCTCCTACGAGGCGCGCGGACCGGCCGTGTTGATGCCTCTTGTCGTGCGGCAGCGGAAAGGCATGCAATCCCTCGTCGAGGGCTGGCAGCTACCCCGGGACCGCGTCCGACTGCTCCGCGCCGCTGGGCGGCTGTCGGGGCGGGCTGGCCATATGGCGGTGAATCTCGGGGACTTTCGCTCGCGCGTGCCTATTGCCCGGAGGCGTTCACCCTTGCGCTCGCCGTCGAGGACCGCTACCTGGCTGCCTGGGTGCGGGGCACCGAAAGCCTGTGCGCCTACTACGCCGGCGACTACCGGCAGGCGTTGGAGCGGGCGCGTGAGGGCCAGACCTACGCCGCGGGCGGCCCGCAGGCGACCCGGCTGGCGGTCAACGGCGAAGCCCGCGCCCTGGGCCAGCTCGGCGACCACCGAGGTATGCGGAAAGCCGTTGGCCGCGCGTTCGACCTCGCCGAACGCGCCGAACTGCCCGACGGGATGTCGCCGTGCATCGCCTTCGGCCCCTACAGCTACGCGCGGATCGCGGCGATCGCCGCGACCGCCCCGACCCGGAACACAGCGCCGCGCTCGGCGTCGAGGCCCTCACCCGCGCCGGTGCCGCCCCGATCGAGTCGATCCGCCAGCGTGGCCAGGAGCTCGCCCGCCGCACCGCGCCCTGGCAGGGGCTGCCCGCCGTCGCCGAACTGGCCGAGGTGTCCCAGGCACTGACCTCCGGCGCGCCGCGGTGAGCGAGCACGACCCGGTCCATGACGACTGGGAACGCTTCCGGGTCCTGCCCTTGATGACCGACCACTGGGACCGGCCCGGCTGGACCCCTGGCCGGCGCAGCTTCCACTGGTTCCTGACGTTCGGCAGCGCCGCGCTGCGCGACCTCGCCGCGACCTGCCAGCAGCAGCTACGCGATCTCGACTGTCTCGACCCGGTGGCTGCCGGCGGGCTGCACCTGACCGTGCGCCGGCTCGCGTTCACCGATGAGATCGCCCCTGCCGCGGTCACGACGGTCGCCCGCCGAGTTGGGCAACGGTGTCGCGGCCTGCCTGCGTTCCGGCTGCGGGTCGGACCGCTGGCCGGGTCGAGCGGCGCGGTCCGGTTCACCGTCACCCTCTGGGAGCCGCTGGTCCGACTGCGAGGCGCCGTGGACGACGTGTCCGTCGCCTGTGGCCTGCCCGCCATCGAGCAGCGTTTCCGTCCACACGTCGGCATCGCCTACTGCAACCGCGACACGCCCGCCGCGCCGATCATCCGCCGGGTCGCGGGTCTGCGTGACCTGCCTCCGGCGGAGGTCTCTGTGACAGATCTTCGGCTGGTGCGGCTGTACCGCGACGGCCGGACCTACCAATGGGACACCATCACCGTCGTCCCGCTGAGCGCGTAGCGCCGGAGTCGGACGGCGCAGGAGGGCAGCGGACTTTGATCCTTCCGAGGGTGCGGGCCGCGGGCCGGTGACTCAGGGCCGGGTGAAGGTCAGCTGAGTGAGGCCGACCAGGACGCGCGAAATCTCGGCAAGATCCGCCGGCGCCCGCCGGGGCGCATCCGCCCACGAGGCGGACCCAGACAGCTCTGCTCGCGGACCGGACTCGACGGTTCTTCCCAGCCCTGCGACGAGGTCTGCCCAGATCGCGAGGAACTCCTCAACCCCGCGCAGGATGTCCACCCGGACCTGCTCGGCGCCAGACGCCGCGTAGGCGGCGAGGTCCGCGGCAGCCGTACCCGCCGGGTCTGCTGATCGAGGCTGTGCTGGAGTGCTCGGGCGGCGTGCGCGGCGCCGTCCAGCGCGTCCGCGGCGTCGACGAGTACGTCGCTCAGAAGGCGACGCACCTCGGGGTCGTGGGCGAGCTCGTCGAGGCGCAGCGCGTGGTAGGCCAGCCGGCATCCCGGGGACGCCAGCGGCAGGCGGTCCAACAGCAGCAGCCACCGCCGGCTGGCGAGCACCAGGCCGACGCCCATGGTCCCGGCGCACCAGGTTCCGAACAGCGCCAGCCAGCCGGCGCTGAGGCCGGAGCGGACCAGCTGGACCCACAGCCAGAACCCTGGGGCGCAGACCAGCACGGGGACGCTGACCTGGACGGTTCGCCGGCGTCGCCCAAAACGGGACGCCGCCGCGTGCGGCTGTCGGTCGGCCGAGCGGGATTCGGACACGATCACAGTCTCGCCTCAACGTCGCCGGCCGCGATAGCTCGGGGCGACGCGGATGAGCGCGCCGGGACGACCTAGGGGGCGTCGAGCCTGAGTGTCCAGGCGCCCGGGGGCGGAGAGGTCGGCTCCGCGGCGAGGAACGCCGCGGCGGCGGCGGCCAGCTGGCCGACCGGCAGGGCCGCGTCGAGCACCAGGCGCCGGTCGTCAGGCAGCACGTCCAGGTAGCGCAGGAACGCCCGGTCAGCGGCGGTGAGGAAGCGTGGGTCGACGAGGTGCGGGTGCACCGGCCCGCGGCGGCGCTGCCGCGCGGCGACCGCAGCGTGGGGTAGCCGCAGATACAGATGGCGGCCGGGTCGGGGCGCGATGCCCGCGTGGGTCGCGGCGGTGAACGTCTGTGCGGCGTAGCCAGGGTCGGCGGGCACGCCGAGCTGCGCGAGGGCGTGCTGGTGGGCGATGTGCGACAGCGGGCTGCGGTCGAACAGCACGAGGCCGGTGCGCGCTCGGAGGGCGGCCTCGGCGCGTTGCCGCTCCACCCGGCACAGGTGGTCAAGGCCGGAGCGGACGTCGTCGAGGGTCCTTGGGGGGTACGGCAGCGGCGAGGACAGGTCAGCCGGATCGGGGATGACGGTGGCGCCGAGCTGGCTGGCAAGCACGATCGCCAACGTGGACGTCCCCGTGCAGCGCAGGCCCTCGACGGCGAGAAGCCCGTGGCGGGACGGCTGGTCGGATCGGGTCACGGAAGCCTCCAGGAGCCGGGCGAACGCCGATGGTCGGTGCGGACGCTAGCGGCAACCACCGACATCTGCGGGCAAGCACGCTCGTCCACGGCGGGCCGGAGACGGTGTCGTGGTGGGGTGTGCTCGGGTGGTTGGGCGTCGGTGCGGTCACGGTGGCTCCCTCGCGGTGCGCCGCGGGGTGGCCGGGCAGGTAGCCGTCGGGGCGGGCGGTCGCGGGCCGCTTGCAATTACCAGCGGTCGGCAAGCGTCTGCGAAGCTGCGCCTCGTGCCACGCTGTATGTCGGCGACCCACGTCAAGGTTCTCGACCGAGCAGCACCTTTGCCGTGCCCGTCCGCTGTGACCCGTGGCGTCCACGCCCGACGGACGGATCACATGGCCGGACACCTTCCGTTTGAAAGGACGCCGATCTGCGCGTGCTACGTGCTCGCAAGCATCATCATCGGGGCTCGTCAGCCCTTGCAGACGAAGGATCGTGCGGATGCTGGCAGGCTGTGGAACCACTCGAAGTGTCCAGGCTCATCAGGATTGGGCGGGCTCGGTACAGGCTTGCCCCCCCGGTGAGCCGCCTCACGTGCATCGAACGCACGTTCTTTGTCATGCTCGGCAACCGGCGATATGGGTATGGGCGGGCTGGGCTCCGTCGAAGGTTCACTCAAGCGCCAGCAGATAATGGCAGGCAGGCCGGGTGCTTCGCCCTGCCGTGGCCCTTACCCGGAAATGGCGGACGACTCCTGATCATGAAAGCTCAGACTGGGGGTACGATTCGCGAACCTTCCATGAACGCCGAATACCACGGGCCGGCATGATGGCCGGATTCAAATGCCAGACGCCACAGCGGGGTCGGCTCCTCGCTCATCCGGTCGCCCACGATCGCAGAGAGACCGGAGTCCAGATCCAAGACGAGTGCCAAGTCAGTCAGCAAGTCTGCGTGCGCGTCCTCTAGAATCCGGCCGATATCGAGCGCGGGCTCGACTCGCGTGACGTCCATCGACGGCTCGTCCGTGACGCCGAGTCCGTCTTCCCAGATCCGAACCCTAGTGACGCCAGGCAGCATTTGGAGAAGTGCGGCGGCCACCTCCGCCGGAGTCATGTCTCCGGGTGTGGGAATGGTGGCCTCGGCCTCCATGCTTAGACCGTGCCCAAGCCTGAGGATCATGATCCCGTCCTGCTTCCCCGGCGCGTCCGCGCCGTGCCGGATTTCTGCACTCGATCCCACGCGCTCGGCCGCAAAACGCTCTATCTCCGTCTCCGGCCACATCCACGGAGCCCGGCGCCAGCGCCTGCGCCGGCACCCGTTTTCTGACCGGATGGGGGCAGGCATGGCCAGGAGGTTCGCGCTACGGTTTAGATAAATTCGCCCCGGAACGATTCGATGTCCTCGATGAACGCGATCCACTCGGCCTCGGAGAACGCGAGCACGGAGCCGCCATCGGTGCGCCTGTCACGGACCAGGAACCCGCCCCGAGCCGGTCCGTCATAGACCTGCGCGACCAAGACGCACAGCGGGCCGCCGTCGGTGAAGCCCGACGATCGCCAGCGCAGCGGCCCCGCGCTCGTCGGCTCCGGCCGGACCGTGTTGTACCGACGCCCCGGCACCACCGACAGCGGAGGTTCCCCGGTGGGCTCTGACGCGGCGCCGGCGTCGGCCACGTCGCCGCCATCTCCCCTCACTTCCCAGCAGCTCGGCTCCTGCCCAGCGACCGGCTCCGCGCCACGGGCGGTCTCGTCGAACGCGGCGCCGTCGGTGGCCTCGTCGGCGGCCGACTCGGAAGCGGTCGCGGTCTTCTCCAGAGAGATCATGTGCGTTTCCTCCTTACGGGACGGTTCAGCCGAACAGCCCCCGCCGCAGGCGTGTATGCCTGCCCGTGGCCGTCGTTCGTCTCCACGGCTAGACCCCCGGTGGAGCTGGTGGCGCGCTCCCGCAGGACTCGCGGTCCCGATCGAGGGCACAGCGGTTCCACATCACCCACGAGGAGGCGCCGGCCGGGCGATCTCGTAGGTGATGTCGGTCGCCGGCAACCCGGTGCCGATGTCGGGGAACTGCCGTATCCGGCGGTCGGCCGCCAGGTAACGCACCGCGTTGCGCAGGAACGCCCCGGTTCACGAGCGCGCCCTCGCAGATCTCGGGCCGCCTCCGGATCATGGCCTCGGCAACCGCCCGGTCCGCAGGGTAGTTGCTCTTGCTGCCGAGGCAGTAGTCGCAGATCCGGGCCAGCGGCGGCACCTGCGGCGCAAATCCGTCGGCACCGCGGCCGACTGGGCGTTCCAGCCGGCGACCGTCCTGTCCTGTTCCACCACTGCCGTCGTACCCCTTGTCGACTCAGCCCAGCTGGTGATCGTTTCGCTGTGGTCCAGGCACGTTATGTGAGCCTGCGCGTGAGCCCCTGCCCGTCCCGAGGCGGCCTCGGCAAGGGGCGCCGCCCCGCTGGATGTTGGCTACGAAGCCACTGGGCGGCGCCCGCGGGGTCGTCGCTGAGGACGGGCAGGTCGGTGACGAAGCCGTCGACCCCGGCGACGCTGAGCGGCCCGACGGTGCGCGCGCCGACCCCTCCCTCTGCCAGGAGACGGACACGCTGGTGTCCGGTTGCCTCAAGGAGTCGGCGAGCGGCGTGGACGCGGCGCAGCGCGGCCATGGTCAGCGCGGCGTCGTGTGTGCCGCCAGGTGTGCAGACGAGCACGAGCACGTCGATCGCGCCGAGGTAGGGGCGGGCATCGACGGCCCGGGTGTCCACCCCGAGCGCCAGACCGGCTGCCTTGCCGTTCTCGCGAACGCGATGCAGGGCACGCGCAACGTCGTCGATCTCGGCTGGCACCGTGATCAGATCGGCGCCAGCGGTGGTGACCGCGTCGATGAGCGCCATCGGCCGGCGCGCCAGCAGGTGGGCGTGGAACGGGACCGTCGCCCGAGGGCGCAGGGCCGCAAGCATCGCCGGGGAGAACATCAGGTCAGACCCGAAGGACCCGTCCGCGATGTCGAAGTGGACCAGGTCAGCGACGCTGCTGGTCCGATCGAGCTCCGCCCCGAGCGCGGCCAGATCCGCCGACCACAGCGACACATCAAGCAGAAGCCGGCGTTCGGGAAGCGCAGCCAGCCAACCGGCCGGCCGGCTCGCCGAGACCGTCTGCTCCGTCGTCATCGGCTGCGCAACCTCTCGACCCCAGGAAATGTTCGAGATCATGGTTGCAGTCCTCGTCAGGCTGGTCATTCCCCCGCACGCGAAGAAACCGTTCGCACTGCTGGAGGGCCGCTGACCAGCGTGTACGGGCCCACGGGCAACCGGTTTGTTCGCCCGGCGAGCTCATGCAGTCAGGATCATCGGTGGCAGGTCCTCCCAGCGGGCCGGCACAGGCAGCCCGGGACGGCGGGAGTTCCGCAGACTTCTCCGGGGCGGTGGCGGCCCGGATGGCACGGCGGGCCGCGTGGCGCCGGGTAGCTACGGGGAATCGGTGCACGGGTCTCACCGGGCCGGGACAGGCAGCGACGGTGGCCAGGATGGCTTCGCCCGTGGAGCGCGGGCCTTCGGTGGCAACCAACTGCGGGCCGGCGGGAGCCGACTGGCGGTGTCGTGATGTCTCCGGGCCGGGTCGAGGGCCGGCGTACGGTGTGGACCCCGCCCATCCGGCGTGGACCAGCCGCGTGCCGCCGCCCAGGCGAGGCGCGCCACAGCCACACCGCCTCGGCCGCGATACAAGGCTTGGATCACTACACCGGCCGGCCAACGGGAGCCCGAGCCACAACACCATTCGATCTCAACGAATTGTCTTTGAAAACACAACGCACTTAAGGCGTCACCCTGCCGCGTGGCGCGCCGGTAGCTCTGCGCGTCCGGGCTAGACTCCGACGAGCGGGTCGTGGCGGGCGAGAGGGGACTGGGATGCCGGCGGATTCTTTTGTTCACCTCCACGTGCACACCGAGTATTCGATGCTGGACGGCGCTGCGAAGTCGGGCCTTCTTTTCCAGGAAGCGGCGAAACTCGGCATGCCAGCCGTGGGAATGACCGACCACGGCAACATGTTCGGTGCCTACGAGTTCTTCCAGGGCGCGAAGAAGGCCGGCGTCAAGCCGATCATCGGGATTGAGGCGTACCTGGCGCCCGAGTCGCGTCACCACAAGCGGCCGGTGTTCTGGGGCGAGGGCTCGCAGCGGGACGTCGACCCTGCCGGTGAGGGCGGCGACGTGTCCGGCAGCGGCTCCTACACCCACATGACGATGCTTGCGGCCAACGCCACTGGCCTGCGTAACCTGTTCCGATTGTCGTCGCTCGCGTCGATCGAGGGCTACTACCGCAAGCCGCGGATGGACCACGAGCTGGTCTCTCAGTATTCGGAAGGGATCATCGCGACGACGGGCTGCCCGTCGGGTGAGGTGCAGACCCGGCTGCGTCTGGGCCAGTTCGACAAGGCGCTCGCCGCTGCGGCCACCTACCAGCAGGTCTTCGGCCCGGACAACTTCTTTTTGGAGTTGATGGACCATGGGCTGCCGATCGAGCGCAGCGTCCGTCAGGGGCTGCTCGACATCGGCAAGAAACTGGGCCTGCGGCCGTTGGCGACGAACGACTCGCACTATGTGACCGAGGACCAGGCGGCCAGCCACGAGGTGCTGCTGTGCGTCGGCACCGGCAAGAGAATGGACGACCCGACCCGTTTCAAGTTCGAGGGCTCCGGCTACTACCTGAAATCGCCCGAGGAAATGCGCGGCCTTTGGGACAGCGAGGTTCCGGGCGCCTGCGACAGCTCCCTGCTGATCGCCGAGCGGGTCGAATCCTACGACGACGTCTTCAAGTTCGTGGACCGGGCGCCACAGTTCGCGGTGCCCGAGGGCGAAACCCAGCTGTCCTGGCTACGCAAGGAAGTCGCCCGCGGCGTGGCGTGGCGCTTCCCCGGCGGAGCGTCCGCCGAGGTGAACGAGCGCATCGAGATGGAACTCGGTGTCATCGACAAGATGGGCTTCCCGGCCTACTTCCTCGTCGTCGCCGACATCTGCCAGTTCGCCCGGGATCGGGGTATCGGTCTGGGGCCGGGCCGTGGCTCCGCGACCGGGTCGATGATCGCCTACGTTCTGGGCATCACCGAGCTGGACCCGATCGAGCACGCGCTGATCTTCGAGCGGTTCCTCAACCCCGAGCGCATCTCCCCACCCGACATCGACCTCGACTTCGACGAGCGCCGGCGCGGCGAGGTGATCCGCTACATCACCGACAAGTACGGCGAGGACCGGGTCTCGCAGATCCTGACCTTCGGCACGATCAAGGCCAAGGCCGCAATCAAGGACTCATGCCGGGTACTCGGCTACCCGTACGCGCTCGGCGACCGGATCACCAAGGCGCTGCCGCCGGACGTGCAGGGCAAGGGCATCCCCCTGTCGGGGATCTTCGATCCGAACCACGAGCGCTACGGCGAGGCCGCCGAGATCCGCGCGATCTACGAAGCCGAAACCGACGTCCGCAAGATCATCGACACGGCGCGGGGCCTGGAGGGGCTGACCCGCGGTACCGGTGTCCATGCCGCCGGGGTCATCCTGTCCGGCGAGCCGCTGCTGGATGTCCTTCCGATCCACCGCCGCGACAACGACGGCGCGATCATCACCGGGTTCCCGTTTCCTCAGTGCGAGGAGATGGGCCTGCTCAAGATGGACTGCCTGGGCCTGCGGAACCTCACCGTCATCGGTGACGCTCTGGAGTCCGTCAAGCGCAACCGCGGCGTCGAGATCAACCTGTCCACCCTGCCGCTGCACGACGACAAGGCGTTCCAGCTGCTGGCCCGCGGGGACACCCTGGGTGTCTTCCAGCTCGACGGCGGGCCGATGCGCAACCTGCTCAAGCTGATGGCGCCGACGAAGTTCGGCGACATCGCCGCTGTCCTCGCGCTGTACCGGCCCGGCCCGATGGCCGCGAACAGCCACATCGAGTACGCGGACCGCAAGAACGGCCGCAAGGAGGTCCTCCCGATCCACCCGGACCTCGCCGACGTCTTGGAGCCGATCCTGGGCGAGACCTACCACCTGGTCGTCTACCAGGAGCAGGTCATGGCGATCGCCCGCGAGCTGGCCGGCTACTCGCTCGGCGGCGCGGACCTGCTGCGCCGCGCGATGGGCAAGAAGAAGAAGGAGATCCTCGACAAGGAGTTCGCGAAGTTCTCCGCTGGCATGCAGGAGAAGGGCTACAGCACCTCGGCGGTGCAGGCGCTGTGGGACGTGCTGGTGCCGTTCTCCGGCTACGGGTTCAACAAGTCCCACACCGCCGGCTACGGGGTGGTCTCGTTCTGGACGGCCTACCTCAAGGCGAACTACCCGGCCGAGTTCATGGCGGCGCTGCTGACCTCGGTCGGCGACAACAAGGACAAGATGGCCGTCTACCTGGCCGAGACCAGGCGGATGGGCGTCAAGGTGCTCCCCCCGGACGTCAACGAGTCGCAGCTGCGGTTCGCCGCGGTCGGTGACGACATCCGCTTCGGCCTGGGCGCGATCCGTAACGTCGGCGCGAACGTCGTCGCCTCCATCGTCGCCACCCGCGAGCGCAAGGGCGCCTACGAGTCGTTCCCGGACTTCCTCCAGAAGGCCGAGATCGCGGCGTGCAACAAGCGGGTCGTCGAGTCACTGATCAAGGCGGGTGCGTTCGACTCGCTCGGACACAACCGGCGCGCGCTGGTCAACGTCCACGAGTCCGCGATCGACGCGGTGCTCGGCACGAAACGCGCCGAGGCGATCGGCCAGTTCGACCTGTTCGGCGACGCCGGCGGCGCGGACGAACAGACCCAGATCGGCCTGGACCTGGACCTGAGCGCCGCCGAGTGGCCCAAGCAGGAGAAGCTGGCCGAGGAACGCGACATGCTCGGCCTCTACGTGTCGAGCCATCCCCTCGACGGCGCCGAGAAGGTCCTGGAACGCCACCGCGACATCCGGATCATCGAACTGGTCCCCGCCGACGACGGCGAGGACGACGAGATGGCGCAGGCCGTCGCCCGCCCCAGCCTCGCCGGCGCGGTCGTGAAGATCGCCGGCATCATTTCGAAGATCGACCGGCGGGTGAACAAGAACTCCGGCGCACCATGGGCGGTCGTCACCGTCGAGGACCTCGACGGTGCGGTCGACTGCCTGTTCTTCCCGCAGAGCTATGAGCAGTACGCCGCCGCGCTCGCGGCGGACACCGTGGTCTCCGTGAAGGGCCGGGTCAACGAGCGCGAGGGCAGCGTCAGCCTGTTCGCGCAGGAACTCACCGTGCTCGACGTGGACACCAGCCTAGACGGCCCACCGGTGCTGATCACCCTTCCCAGTCACAAGATCACACCTTCGCTCGTCGAGGAGCTGCGCACGGTCCTCGCATCTCATCCGGGCACAACACCGGTGCATCTGCGCCTCGAAGGTCCGCAGCGCACGCTCCTGCTGCGCCTTGAATTGCAGGTGCAGTCGTGCAGCGCCCTGTTCGGGGACCTCAAGGGCACGCTCGGAGCGAAGGCGCTTGCCGGGTGACCCGAGAGGGGCGGGTGGAGGTCGTCGTTTCCACGCAGACGGTCTCCTGCCCGCGCTGCGGGGGGGAGGGGCTTGCCACGGCGCGTGTGCCGCACACGATCGAGGCCGCCCGCGGCCCGGTCCACGGCTACCACCTGGTCGTGCTCTGCGCGGCCTGCGACGCTGACGCGCCGGGCGCCGCCCCGCTGATCACGTTCTTCCACGTCCACGGCCAGGTGAGCGAGTCGACCGTGGATCAGGTCGCCGCGCTGCTGGACACGTGGGCGTCCACGCTCACGGTGCGCACTCTCGACCCGCAGGAATGGGAGGGCGAGTACCAGGCGTGGCTACGGGGCGAGCTGTGACGAGCCGACCTGTGGGCGGGCGGCTGGTGTAGCCGGCCAGACCGGCAGCGTCGGCGTAGGCCGTAGCGGCACGTCCCGGAACATGCCACCTTCCGCCAGCGGGCGGGCATCGAGGCCGACGGGCAGGTAGGCGGTGCCGGAACGGCGGCCGACCTGAAGGCATGGGTAGGGGTAGGCGGCGAACGGGTCCCCCAGGTACAGCGTGTCGAGTTCGACGAGGCCGGCGAGCAGAGCGACGTCGAGGGGCTGTCCGTCGTAGGTATCGTAGCCGAACCGGGGGTGGCCAAGGTCCACGTCGTCGACCGCGACGATCCCGGCCGGGATCGCGGCCAGTTCGTCGACCAGTGGCCAGCGGCCGTACCAGTGGGCGTCGAGGTAGACCAGCGGCCGGGTGAACCGGCCGGCCAGCGAGGCGAGCACGGCTGCCGAGTCGCCGGTCACCACGGTGGTGTTCGGCTGGTCGCGCAGTCGGTGGCGGGTGAACGCGGCGTGCTCGTCGACGACGTCGCAGGTGACGATCGGCAGGTCGGGGTAGAGCCGGGCGAGGTAGTGGGTGGTGTCGCCGAGGAAGCAGCCGGTCTCGATGATGCCGTCGCACCCGTAGGCTCCGAGCAGGTAGTCGACCTGGAGGGCGGTGGTGATGTCGAAGCCGAAGGGGCCGCCGCCGTCCGACAGCCGGCGCTGGCCGGCGCGGGCGGTCGTGTAGAAGGCGTGCAGCAGGCCGGGGCTGGGCGCGTGTATGCCGGTGTCCTTCCGAACGGCCGGAGGGCGCCGCTGGGGGGAGGCGGCGCCCTCCGGGGTCTAGGCGGTCAGGCGGGTGGTGACGAGGTGGACGGTCAGACCGTGCTGGGGGGAAGGACGACGGTGGTGTCCTCGCGCAGGGCCCGGTCGTCCTGGACGGCGCCGCAGCCGCTCTCGGGGACGATCGTCCCGGCCGAGGCCATCGTCAAGTAGGCATCCACGTCGGCCGCGTCCAGGCCGAGGCCGAGGCCCGGCTCATCGGCACGCAGACTGCTCGCGCTGGTGGTCATGGCGGTTCTTCCTTCCAGTGGGGTGGAGCGAACGGTGGTGAGGGTGCGGGTCAGGGCAGGCTGGTGGCGATGGCGACGACGACCTGCTGGCCGTCCTCGACCGGGGCGACGGCGCTGGTGAGCCAGCCCGGTATCGCCAGGTGGGCGCCGGGCTGGGGTCGCAGGATGATCT
>NZ_CDXDOR010000006.1:21775-74932 GCF_978021225.1 Frankia sp. CeTa3Moorea
GGGCAGGCTGGTGGCGAGGGCGACGACGACCTGCTGGCCGTCCTCGACCGGGGCGACGGCGCTGGTGAGCCAGCCCGGTATCGCCAGGTGGGCGCCGGGCTGGGGTCGCAGGATGATCTGCCGGCCCCAGGGCAGGCCCGGCACAGCGGTCAGGTTGTTGCCGGTGCGCGGGTCGGCGAGGGTGATCGCGCCGGACTCGTCGTGCCGCCCTCCGGAGGAGGCCAGTACGCACCAGGCGACGTAGTCGGCTGGGTAGGACACGGCCGGGGCGTCGTAGCCCGCGCCCCAGACCTCTACACGAAGATCGACACCGGTGCACGGGCCAGCGCCGTCCGCCGCGGCGAGCTCGTTGACCGAGGCCAGCAACACGGCCGCGAAGCCCTCGGGGTCGGCCAGGATGTCGTCAGGGGGCACGACGCGGACCGGCCGCCTGGTCATGGCCGGCGGCCAGGGTGGCACCAGCTGGCCGGCGAGGTCAACCGTGCCGAGCAGCACCGGGGTTGCCCAGTAGTGCGACACCGCGCCGTCGGCGCCGGCGAGGACGGGAACCGGCGCCAGACCAGCCGGCGCCGCCTCGGGGGCGATCATCGCGCACCGCCCGCGGGCAGGTCGCGGTAGCCGACGTTGAACGCGAGCGCGACCCGCATTCGGCCGCCGACGAGGGTCGCGCGCACGGCGTGCGGCAGCCAGCCGGGGAACGCGATGAGCCGGCCGGCGACGGCCTCCAGCAGGATCGGCCCCGGTGACGCCTGGCGCGCCACCGCCGTCGGCCGGGGGTCGAGCACCATCAGCTGGCCGGCGCCCGACGAGCCCGCGCCGGACCCGCCGTCGACGTAGTAGACGCCGCTCCACGGTGAGTCGTGGTGGGTGTGGGTCCGCAGGTTCCCGCCGCCGCGGTAGACCGCGCTCCATGCCTCGGCGACGATCTGCTGGTGGACGGTCCGCGCCGCGTCGCCAAGGACGTCGGCCATCAGCGTGTCGACCGCCGTCCGGATGTGGCCGAGCAGCCAGGTGATCTCCGGCCGGTCCCAGCGCAGGATGTTCCTGTTCGCGCGGACCACGTCGGTGCCCCCAAGGAAGACCTCCGCGCCCGGGTCGCGTCGCTCGGCTTCCAGGATCAGTGGTAGGAGGGTGGTGTTGACGGCGTCGGCGCCGGGCAGGTCCGCGACGTAGATCGGCGTGCGCCACGTCCGAAGGACCTGCCGGCGGGCAGCCACGTTCCCGGTCGGTGGGGCATCGATGTCCGGTGGATCGGCGGGAGTAGCCGCGGACGCGGCCTGCACGGTCATAGCTTCTCCTGGAGTCGATGGGCGAGCCGGGCGCCGGCGGCCGTCAGACCGTCGCTGCCGGTGGGGCCGAGCAGAGCCAGGCAGCCCGCCGCATAGGCCGCCAGCTCGTCGATCCGGCTCGTGGTGGGGTCGACGACCCGGTACCAGCGGATGAGCGCGAGGGCGACGTGGGCCGCGCCAAGCACCTCTGAGGAGCTGCGTGGCCCGGTGCCGGACGGCAGGGTGTGGACGCGGGCCGCCTCGGTCTGGTCCGGCTGAAGCGGCCACAGCTCCTCGATGAGGTACCACCACTGGTGACACATCTCGTGGAGCACCTGACCGCACAGGGCGCCGAACGATGCGAACGCCGACTGGCCGAGCAGGACGTGTTGCAGCCAGGCCCGTGACGACGCCGAGTGCGCGCCCGTCGTCAGTGTGCCGAACCAGACTGGCAGGCCCAGCAGCGGGCGCCACGCCGGCACCCTGCCCTCAAGCGCCGACAAGGCCCCGGCGACCAGCTCGCCCCGGCCCTCGCGCAGTCCGGCGGCGTCCGGCGGTGCGGCGCGCCGTAGGTGCAGCACCTGGTCGGGCCGCAGCCAGGTCTCGATCTGCCGGTTGGTGACGCCGTCGCCGAGGCCGGCGCGACGCGCCTCGATGTGGCGGGCGGCGGCGACGGCGGCGAGCAGGCGGCCGTGCGCGAAGCCGTCGTCGAGAAACGGGATGCCCCCAAGTGTCGGGAGGCAGTCGTCGCGGTCATAGAGCACCGGCGGGCCGGTGAGGGTAGGGCCGACGACCATGCTTGGCTCCTCGCTCCCGGACGGCCTGCTCGGCGCCTACACGTCACGGCGCGCGCCGAATTCGGCGTCTGCCATGTCCGCTGCCCTGCCAGATACCGGCCGGGCATGACCACGGTGCCACGACCGTCCGCGGAAAGGAATTCCCTTGAATGGGAAGGTTTTGTTCGTGCCCGTGCGCCGCGCCGACCTGCGGAAACAACTCCAGGCGTCGGATTTTCTTCCCCTGCTCGGACCCCTCATGGGTGAGAAGTCCGCCGCGCCCGCCAGTAGCGCCGCGCTTGTGGCAGGGCCCTGGAAAGCGCCGCCCGTCGTCGGCCTTCGTATGACCATGCGACCCGCTGCGCTGGGTCCGCGAGGATGCCAGCCCCTGCCTTCGGCCGATCAACGAACGGTCCGGCTGGGAGACGGACGGCCGCAGCCCGGCCCGCCCAGCCGCCGTCAACCCGGCGGTGCTGCGCGGGCGACCGTCGCCGAACCCGACCTTGGGCGAGCTTGAGAGCCGGCACCTCTACGTGGACGACCGCGATCGGGCGCGACGTCGCGGGCGTTAGGCGCCCGGAAGCCCGAGACCCTTGCGAAGCGCGTCGACGGCCAGCCTGCGGTGGGAGATCGCGTTCTTCTGCTCGCTCGTCATCTGGGCGAAGGTCAGGCCGCTGCCGTCGGGCACGAAGACAGCGTCGTAGCCGAAGCCACCGTGGCCGCGCGGTTCAGTGGTCAGCATTCCGTGCAGCGTGCCGGTGAAGACTCGGACGCCGTCGGCGTCGGCGTAGCCGAGGGCGGTGGTGACGGTGGCGCGCCGGTCGGCCACACCCGCGGCCATGTCGAGGAGACCGTCGGCGCCGACGGTGTCGAGAAACCACGCGATGAGGGCTCCGGGCAGGCCGTTCCAGGCGTGCAGGGCCAGGCCGGTGTCGTCGACGAGCACCGGCCTGCGCAGCTTGGCGTAGGCATCGGCGGCCTTACGTTCCACCACCTTCGCGACGTCGAGCGCCTGGATCTCGATGAGCTCCTCTTTGGCCGCCGTGACCTCGACGCCCAACAGCGTGGCGTACTCGCGGGCCTTGCCGTCATTTCCCGTGATCAACGAGATGCGCTCGATCATGCGGTTCTCCTCCGAGCGGATCTCACCGGGCTGGCTCCACCGGCGGTAGCCGCGTCTACCGATCATCTGCACTTCTGTTCCCAAGACGGTGGGGCCGTCGCGGCGGGCTTCCCCGAGGATCGTCTCGTCGTGCGGCCCGCGGCCTGTGGGCGGCGGTCCCTCTTCCTTGTGCTCGTGCCGCGCAGGATGGTCAGCTCCGGGTCGCTTCGCCGCCGCCGCTGGTGGTGGAGGTGCCGGGCGTGAGCTGGGCGGTGAGGCGTAAGGCGGCGTGGTCGCTGAGGCGGTGGTGACGGGGTTCGTGCAGGTAGTCGCAGCCGGTCAGCTCCAGCCGGCCAGGGGTGATGAAGGCGTGGTCGAAGCGGTAGCCGTTGCCACCGCGGCCGTACCAGCTGTGCCCCACCGCGTCGGGGTAGAGCGTCCGGTAGGCGTCGGCGAGACCGGCGCTGTGGAAAGAGCGATAGAAGTCGTACTCCCAGCGGCCGAAGACCGGGTAGTGCGGGACGTGGCCCGGTTCGACGACGTTGAGGTCGCCCGCCACAACAACAGGTCCGCCGCTGTCGGCGATCAGCTGGGGCAGCGCCTGGGTGACGGCGTGCTGGAAGGCGCGCTTGTTCTCGTTGCGGCGTTCCTGCGGGCCTCGGGACGGGACGTACAGGCCGAGCAGGCGCAGCCGCTGCCCGCCGATACGCAGGTCCACCGCGGGCGCGCGGTGGGGAAGGACACCGATGCCAGTCGATACGGGTTCGAGCGGCGCGCTGCGGGAGGCGACGACCGTGCTGTAGTCGGCAAGGGCTGGCCGCGGCGCGTGGAGATGGATGTAGCCGTGCTGGCCGAGTGCGCCCAGGAGGGCGGCTCCGCCAGGTCCGGGGCCGACCTCGGTGAGAACGACGAGATCCGCGTCGGGCTGCTGGCCAAGCCAGGCTGCCTGGCGGCATGCCCGGTCAGGCGCAGCATGCTGGACGTTGAAGGTGAGCACACGCACCAATGCCACGAGCTCCGAGGTCGTCGGAGGTCGCCGGCTTTCAGGCACAGGCTGGCGGCCGGCGGCCTCGGGCATCCTGGGAGATCGCGCTCCAGATCGGGAACGGCTCATCTCCGCAACCCTTTGATCATTAGCGGCCGGGTGTCCACCATGTAGGTCCATAGGGTCTGTGGACATCGGCTCCTCCCGCGCTCCCTGAGACGAGTGACTGTGGTCAGAACAGGCTGGGCTGTGCGTCGGCTGGCGAACCCGTCATGATGCCGGCGACGGCGCGCAACGTGTCCAGGGTCGGCGGGTGGTGCCAGCGCTGCTGGACGAGCCGGGTGAGCAGGTAGGCGGCTGCGGTGGCGTCCCAGAGAGCGCGGTGGGGTTGGCTGGTCGGGACGGTGATGTGCATCAGGGCATCGAGTCCGGTGCTCTGGATCAGCGCTGTGAGTGACCTGCCGCCGTCACGGCCGCAGGAGCGGGCGAGAACCAGGGTGTCGATCAACCCGGCCGGTTTGAGGGCGGGAAGGTGGCGCTGAAGGAGCCGCCAGTCAACAGCGACGTTGTGGCCGACGATCCACCGGCCGTCGAGAAGCGCGCTCAAGGAGGCTGCGCACTGCCGCAGCGGTGGGGCGGCGCTCAGCGTCTGATCGGTGAGGCCCGGGGAGGTCCAGGGTCGGCGCGGAATTGGGCGCCCTGGGTTGACGAAGGTCGTGAAGGCCCGTGGGAGGTCCGGGTGGCCGCCGAGCAGGGGTACGGCGGCGAGTTCGAGGATCGCTTCGTGTTCGCGGTCCTGCGCTCCGCTGCCTTCGAGGTCGAGCGCGACGAGAGCGGCGTCATACCACGGTGGCGCTGTCACGATGGCAGTCTCGCGCGCCGCGCGGTCAGGCGTCCGCGCACCGCGCCCTGTGTTCACCTCGCAGCTCATCGCTTCGACGTCTGCCTGTCAGCCGTCTGCCTGCCCTGGCGGTCTGCCGGTGCTGTTCCACCCGTGGACAGCGAAGTTCCGGCCCGTTGCATACAGCTCAACGCCGAGCCGGGTGTACGGGTAGGTGTTGTCAGGAAGCGCACCGATCGGGAACCAGTCGATGCGGGAACACTTGTGCGGTTCGGCGTTGACTGGTTCGCCGTCCCAGTGCTGCGGCAGAAAGAACAAGCCCAGCCGCCCCTCCCCGTGTTCGTTCCGGAAATGGACGGTCGAGACGAGGGTGAGCGACGCCGGGTCCAGGTGAAGGCCGACCTCCTCCCGCGCCTCACGGCACAGCGCGGCAGCGGCGTCCTCCCCGTCTTCGATTTTTCCGGAGGGGAGGTTGAACCAGCCATCGGCGAATCCCGTGCCAGATCGCTGCGCGAGTAGGACCGCGCCGTCGCGGACGAGCAGGAGCATGACGTCGATGACGCTGCGGTACGCCATGGTGACAGTGTCTCCCGGGATGGGTGGAGGCGGTCAGCGGGTGGTCGGGTCGAGGCCCAGCGCGGTGAGCTGCTCGGCGATCCAGTCGACCCGCGCGCTGGTGGGCATGTTCGGAGGGATGTCGTAGATACGCTGCCCGACGGTGGCGCAGATGCTGCGCACGACACGGTCGGCGGCCGGCTGGATGTCGAGGACCTTGGAGCGGTAGGGGTCGCCGCTCTGGTGCTGGTCGAAGCGGTCGCAGCAGTAGAACACCGCGTCGTAGACGTGTGCCCAGGCGCGGCAGAAGGCTTCCATGGCGTGCAGCACGCCGGCGTGGGGCCCGTCGGGACCGCCTGGCAGGACCAGCCAGGCGTAGGCCAGGACGTTCGCGACCGTCTTGTCGCAGATGATCATCGTGTGTTGGCGGGCGACGCGCAGCTGGCTGGACAGTTGGGCGGCGAACAGGTCGACCTCGGTTTCCAGGTCGAACTCGCCGCGGCCGTGCACGACGATCTCCTCGATGAACGGTGAGTTCCTCGCGGGTTCGGGGACGCAGGCGACGTGCACGCCACGTTCCCGGTAGTAGGCGGCGAGGGCGTGGGTCAGGGTGGTCTTGCCCGAGGCATGGGTGCCTTCCACCGCGAGGACCAGACAGTTGCGCAGCATCAGGGAACTCCTTCGCGACCAGCGCTGGTCGATGCGGCAGGCGGGGACGTTGGCCCGTATCGTCGCGGCCGTCTCCCACGCAGGACAGGGGACGCAGGGGCAGGCAGATCTGCGCGCTGGTCGCAGGCTGGCGGCCTTGATTTCCGCATCGGCGTCGAGTGCACCCAGGGGCAGCGGCCTGCGTTCCACGCAGTGATCAGTGCTCGCCGCGCGGCCTTGACTTCCGCCGCATGAACCAGAGAGCCCCCCACACGGGGACCGACAACAGCAGCGGGGACAGCCAACTCGGAAGACCCATCGAGCCGAAAAGGATGATCGCCCCCACGATGGGAGCCGTGAGCACGGCGACGAAAGCAACCGTCAGTACGGCTAGCACCGCGACCGTCACTGGAATCGGTAGCCGTCCAACGCTGATCAGCCAGTTCCCGACCTTCTGATAGGACACGAGAAATCGACTCCAGAATCTAACTTCGATATCAATTGGTCGACGGGGACGACGCGGGGACGACTGCCACCTTTGGATGGGATGGGACAGCCGCGCCGGTCATGAGACCGGTGTGACGGGCAGGTCGGTGAGCTGGTCCCAGGCGGCGGCCTCGACGACCGCGTCGAGGTGGAGGGTGTCCCACTGGTAGCGGCCCGCGTGCCGTGCGGCGATCAGCGCGCTGGCCAGCGCGCGCATGACGAGATGGCGAAGGATCTGCGGTGCTATCCACGGCGCGGCAGCCCCGGCTGGAGGGATGTCGAGAGGCAGCCCGTGCAGGTGGTAGCCGGCACAGATGTCCGCCAGCGCGGCCGGGGTACGTTCGCTCGCCGTGTCGTGGAGGCGAGCCAGCCCGCGTTCGGCGGTGCCGTCCGTCCATGCGGTGGCGATCGCGGTGATCCCACGGGTGGGCTGACCGGCGACGGCGCCGGTCAGGCTCGCCAGTTCGTCGGCGAACCGGTGGCCGGCGACTATCGCCGCCTGACGTCGGGCCTGGACGAGCAGCGCGTCGACCGTGGTGACGACAGCGGCGGCCTCTGCCGGTTCCTCGGCGGCGACGGCGTGGAAGCCGAACCGCAACGTCGTGTCGCTGACCCGCAGGGCGCGAGCGCGCGTCAGCGGCAGATACACAGCCCCGGCAGCTGCCAGCGAGGAGCGATTGGTCATGATCGAGAAGGCGGCCAGCAGGGATGTCCGGTCGGCGAACGGCCGCCGTGCAGCTCCGAAGGGGGTGTCGGTCCAGCCCAGATTGGTCGCCTCACGCATGGGCGGTGATCCTCAGCGGCGGGCGTGCTGACGGTGGCCGGTCAGCGCGGGCGACGGCCTTAATCGAGCGTCCCAGGTACTTGGCGTAGTGGTTGCGCTTGAACCGATAGCGCGTCCAGATCTGCGTGATCGGCTCGTGGAGCAGGTTACCCAGCGGTTCGAGCAGGTCGGGCGCGTCGTAGACGGGCCAGGCGCTGGCGGTGCCACTCGGCCCGACCACGATCATGTGGCCTTCGGTGTCCGCCGTCCACGCCGTCAGCCGCAGCGCCGGCCGCCAGTCATGCACCGTCCGCAACTCGGTCAGCCGCTCGAACGTCGCCGTCGCCTCGTCGAGGCTGAGGAACTCGTGGGCGGCGAGATCGAGCGCATTGCCCTTGCGCAGCGGCAGGATCAGCTTGAGTTTCCCGGCGTCCAGCACATCGGCGATCTGGTAGGTGAACGGCAACGCGGCCAGGGTCGAGCGGTAGACCACCGCCGACAGCGACAGCGGCAGGCCGGCGTCCTGGAAGGCCCGCACCCCGGCCATGATCATGTCGTAGTCGCCGCGGACCCGGTTCGTCGTCGCCCGCGGCCCCTCCAGCCCGATGTTGACGAACGAGATCTTGCCGGCCAGGCGAGCCGCGTGCTGGAGGCCACGGGTGGCGTTGGTAGGCACGCCGATGACCGTGCCCGAGAACATGTCGACGATCTCGATGAAGTCCCGGCGCAGCAACGGCTCGCCACCGGACAGGAACACACGGGGAACGCCGGCCAGGTTGTCCCGGATGCGTTGGAGCGCGTCGAGGGTGGGGTCGGGCTCGTGCAGGACCTCCGAGCAGAACGAGCAGTCGAAGTTGCACCGTTTGGTGACCTGGACGATCACAGAGAGAGGCCCTGAAGCGCTGTCGGCGGCCGTGCGCAGGCTGTGCGGGTCGGTGAGGCGGAAGTGATGCCCCTCGGTGAAGACGATGGAGGCCGCCCCGTTGCATGGCTGCTGGTCGTTGTGGTCCGTCGTCGTTTCGCGGGGAAGGACGGTTGGCGGTGCTGGGGCAGAGGCGATCATGGGTTCCTCTCGCGTGGACGCGCGCAGGCGGAGGCGGTCGCCGTGGTGACGGCACGTTGTCCGCAGCGACGCTGAACGTCGCCAGCGTCCCAAGCAGGGACGCGGGCGTCATTCCCCGCAGAGGGAACATGTTGTTCGTCCTATGCACCCCCGCTGACCTGGGCAGACCGGGAGTTGGTGCCCGAAACGTTCCAGCGGGAGCCCGTCAGTCCTTCGCGGCATCTCAAGGTCTGGCCGGTCTCCTAGCTTCTGCCGGCGTCGTCGAGAGCTGTGACTCGTCCGGCGAGGGGGGACGAGGTGATCGTCTTGTCCAGTTCGTGGGCGAGACGGTGCCAGGGGAACAAGGCGTTGCCTGACTCTCCCTGGTTGGGGCGCGGCAGCCAGTCCGCGTCGGGCTCGAAGACGAGGCGCACGCCCCAGGACCGCAGCAGCGACACGCTGGCGGTGAAGGCCGGGTGCCGGGCCAGCATCCGGTTCGGGAACGGCACCATGACGATGGGGAGATCGCTGCCGAGAGCCTCGTTGAGCAGCCCCAGCGCCAAGGTGTCGGAGATCCCCGCGGCGAACTTGTTGACCGTGTTGAAGGTCGCGGGCGCCACCACGAACACGTCGGGAGGAGGCAGCACGTCCGGCTCCTCCGGCCTCTTGTAGTCGGAGCGCACCGGATGCCCCGTCAGCCGGGCGAGGCCGTCGGCGTCCAGGAATTTCGTCCCGGACGGGGTGGCGATCACGCACACGTCCCACCCAGCCTGCTGCGCTTGCCGTACGAACGCGGGCAGGTCGGCGGCGGGCCGTCCACCGCACGCGATGCTGTAGAGAACAGGCTTACTCGGCTGACTCATCGTCCCCGTGTTCCTGCCCGGCCGGCGTGGTCATCCGCCCGAACAATCCGGTGAGCTGGTCGTTGCGGCGCGGGCTGGCCGCCAGCATCTCGGAGACCAGCCCGTACGCATGTGGACTGTGGCGCAGCTCTTCGGGCGCGTGCTGCTCGGCGGTGAGCAGCACCGCGAGCGCGGCGTCGACGTCACCACGTTGGACGTGACCGTGGGCGGTTCCCAGCAGCACGTAGGTGCGCCGTTCGGTGAGGAACGCCGGCAGATGGTCAGCGGAGACGGTCGCGGCCCGGCGGAGCGCCTGGGCGCCGTCGCCGAGGCACACGGCGACGTGCACGGCGTGGATCGTCCAGTTCACCGGTCCGAAGACCGCGAACGGGTCGGCATGGTCGGTGGCCAGAAGGTCCGCGGCCACGTGTGAGGCGCCGAGCAGTTCCCAGGCTTCGACCGGCGCCTGCATCCGCGCGGTGGCGAGGGAGGCAGTCGCGAGGAGAGCTCCCCAGGTCGCGGTGTGCGAGCGGTCCGCCGTCATCCGGGTGCGCAGGCCGTCCGCCGCTTGCACGGCGACATCGCGGGCGGAGCCGAGCTGCCCGGCCGCCAGCAGGATGTTCGCGAGGCGGTAGGCCGCCGCCGCGTACAGCAGCGGGTCGTCGGCGGTCGCCGCGAGGTGAACGGCGCGGTCTGCCGCGATCGCGGCCAGCTCGGGTGAGCCAAGCCTGCCGGCCAACGAGGAGGCCGTGTTGTAGAGGTGGACGAGCGCCCCGATGCCACCGATGTCGCTCCGTCGCTCTTCCGGGTCCTGGACGGCTGCCAGCACGCGGGGCAGCTCCACCGACAGTTGCCGGTAGCGCGACCGTTGCCGTAGACGCCAGAGACGGACGACCTCACCGGCGATCTGCCCAACCGGTGGGCGCAGCAGCGGAGCCGACGGCGTAGCGGACAGCATCGACACCGCCAGTGGCCGCAGCGACGGGCCGACCCTGCCAACCAGGCTCGGCTCGACCATGAACGGCTCCTCAGCGGCGCGCGGCACCGGGACGGCACCTGACGCAGGCAACGACGCGACGGGGGCTGCGCGCGGCACGTCGTGGCTGTCCGCCGCGTCCTGCCTGCGGCTGCGGCGGACGCTGCGGCTGATGAGGAGCATGTCGGCGGGGTCGAAATGCTCGCGGTCGTCGAGATCGATCAGGCTGTGCATGTCGGTGCCGTACACCTCGGCAAGCAGCGCGAGCAGCTGCGGGGTGGGACGGCGTCGCAGCGGAAGCGGCCAGTTCTCCAATTCGCTCAGCCGCGGCCCGGTCATCGCCGCCACACCGTCCGCGTCGAGGCCAACTCGGGCGGCGTGGGCGTTGATGTGGTCGGCGGCCTGCTGCTGAGTCCAGCCAAGGGCGACACGATGAGCGGCGCGGGGCCGCAACCGGTAGCGGCGGGCGAACTCGATGGCGATCTCGTCGTGGGTCATCCCGACCGCGCGCATCCGCGTCCGCAGTTCGTCCTGCTCGACCCGTCGGCTTTGCCTGTTCATGACCTGGCGACGCCCCTCCGGCGATGACGCTGACCGGTGCCGGAACGCTGCCTCACAGAGGACGACCGGACCTATCAACCGTAGTGGTCCGCTCACGTACAGAACAGACCCACCGCCAGGTCAAGCAGGTACTGACCGTGGACATCGCCATACTCCGTCCGCCAGCTGCCAGGGAAGCCGTCCGCTGCGGTCGGCGAAGGAATCTCTTGCGGTAGAGCCGTCCTCGGCGCGACGGCCAGCGGTCCAATAGCTTGGTGCGCCGTGGAGCCGTCATTGTCTCAAGCGCTGACGATCGCGCCGTCCTCGACAGCCGCGCGGCTCGCGGACGACCTACGGAAACTGCTTGCGCTCAACGGCTCTGAACGCGAGGAGAGTCTGCACCGCCTCGGGCTTCGTTCCTTGACAGGCGGTCGGAACAATCACGTCTTCGCCTGGCGGCGAGCTCAAGGCGACGAGGTGTGTGTCAAGGCGTACAGGGTCGATGCCCGGCAGCGTGCGGAGCGGGAGTGGCGGGCGCTGTCCCTACTGGCCGAGCACTCTGATCCCAACGTGCCGCGGCCGTTGTGGTGGGACCGGCGCGACGCTCGGCCTGTTATCGCGATGACCATGCTGCCGGGAGTGCGCTTTCCCGATCTGACCGGCCCGGCCGAGCGAGAGACAGCGCTGGCGGGGCTGGCCGCGACGCTGCGACCGATCCACGACCTCCCGTGGGAAGCGGGTTTCGAGGGGTTGCCCCGCATCGACTCCGCGGAGCACTACGTGGCGAGGCTGACCAAGGTGTGGCCCACCCAACTCGATGCGCAGCCGCACGACCCGCACGCACGGGACCTGCGACAGCTGCTAGGGAGGTGGCGGGACAGCGGGGACGCGGAGACGCTCGCCCAGCCCGCGCCACGCATCTTCTCGCGAGGCGACGGAAACCTGGTCAACTGGCTGTGGGACGGCGAGGTCTCGCGCTGCGTCGACTTCGAGTTCTGCGGATGGAGCGATCTCGCGTTCGACGCGGCCGACCTCGTCGAGCACATCAGCGCCCGCGACGTCGACGACCCGGTCTGGTCAGAAGTCGTCGCGACGCTGGGAGTTTCCGGCGAGATGGTGCCGAGGTTCCAGGCGGCGCAGCGGACGTGTGCGATGCGGTGGCTGGCGGTGCTATGGAAGCAGCGGGAGCAGCGCATCCGCGAATTCGCCACCCAACTCGACCGTGTCCGCGTCCTGCTCGCAGGCATATGAGCGTTAGCGGCCGAGGAGGAGCGCGATCCCCCAGGATGCTGTGCTGTCGGTGGCAAGGTCATGCAGGATGGCGGCGATTCCGGCGGCTCCCTCGATGAGGCCGGGTGCTCGGTTGCTGATTGGCTCGGCTGGGTCGAGGCTGTCAAGGAGTCGGCTGGTTAGGGCTGGGAGGTGGCTGCCGAGCGGATAGTGGCGGGCGTCGGTGGCGGCGCGGTGTACGGTGGCGACCAGGCCGGCCCAGCCGTGGCAGAGCATCGGGTCGACGAATTTGGCGAGCTGGATGGGGTCGTCGAGGCAGGCGGCGAGCGCGGCTTCGGCGCGTTCCTGGCGCACAGTGTCGGCCAGCGCGAGGGCAGCGAGTTGCTGGGCGCGGGCAAGGCCCGGCGTCCCGTAGCACCAGGAAGCACGCCCTGGACGTTCTTGGGCAGGGCAGCCGGCGTTCAGTTCGCTGAGGGTGATTCTCTCGGGCCACCAGGGGCCGGTGGGGCTGTTCTGGCGCCAGGCGTCGAGCCAGTCGCAGATGCGTTGCAGAGCGTCGAGGTGGCCGGGGACGACGATGCTGTGACGGTGGGCGAGTGCGAGTAAGGCGAGCGGGCCGGCGATGCCGTGGGCCATTCCGAGGTCGGCGTGGCCCTCCGCGAACGCCGCGGCCGGTGCTCCAATGGGGAGGTCGCCACTCCACCAGCCTGGCAGCGTCAGTCCGCCGGGGGCGGGCGCGGGCTCGGTGAGGCGGACGAGGTAGGTCAGGACTTGGCGGAGCTGGTCTGCGTCTGGCTGGCTGGTGAGCAGGTAGGCGCCGAGTCCCGTCAGGCCGCAGACGAGGTCATATTCGGCGCGTTCCGGTCGCCGGCCGGCATCGAGGCGCCCGTTGGCTGCGGCGAGGCGCCGGCCGGTCATGTCTGTGATGGCGCTGTGCAGGTGCTGGCGGGCGGAACGGTAGTGGCCGGGTGGAGCCGCTGTGGCAAGCGTGAACGCGAGTGCCGGGGCGCCGAACCACAGGCCGGCTCGTGCCCCGACGCTCAGATTCTCGTGTGTGGCGGCTTTGAGCCAGGCGTCGACGGTGGCCCAGCTGCCGACGCCGTCACGGGCGCGCAGGCCGTGGAGCAGGGCGACGCCGGTGGCGCCGGCGGCCAGCGACTGCCCTCGCCGGTGCTCTCTGGTCGGCGCGGGGTCGTTGCCGGCAGGGGGCGGGGGTGGTGCGGTCAGCGCGTCGGCGAGACGTGCCGCGGCAGAGGATGCGCGGGCTCGCAGATCGCTGCTCAGGAGCATGGAGCACCTCCGGACGGTCCTGCCGGTTCGGCGAGAGACAGCAGGCCCTGGAGTTCAAAGGACGCTACGGGCCAGGCGCCGTCTCGCCGATGTGGGTGGGCGGTTCAGTAGGTGACGGTGATCATGCAGTCCTCCTTGACGATCGCCCGGTCGAGGATGCGGGCCTTAGCGGTCAGGAGCGCGGCGGTCAGGGTCGGGCGGACTGTGCGGTCGGTGTTCCAGGTGTGGATGTGTCCACACAGCCGCTCGGCAAGGAGGTGGCCGTCGGGTCCGTGCCCGTGGGCGCCGAGTTCGTAGACGGGGTCGGGGCCGTCCAACCGGCGCTTGGCGAGGTAGGCCAGCGAGGAGCCGGCGACCAGCGCGGGGCTCAGATTCGGGATAGACGGCACGCAGAGATCGGTGCTGACCGCGCCGGGGCTGGCGTTGATGCGGCACACGGCGGGGTCGGTCGCGGTCGCACGTAGCCAGATCCCGTCGATGGGGTCCTGCGGGCCGACGGTGACCCCGGACCAGGCACTGGTCCGGGGGGTGTCGAGGATGCCGGTCAGATGGGCCGGGTCGATGTCCTGATCGACATCGTAGTGGATCTGGATCAGCGGGTCGGTGTGCAGCGTGGCGGCGCGTTCGACGTCCTGGCCGATCATGGGTACGAAGCCGCAGAGGAACACCGACTCCGAGCGGAGCACACCATCGTCGCCCTTGACGAAGGCGACGCCGCGGGTCTGACCCCGCCAGCGCAGCGGCAGAACGATCCGCCCGCCGGGGGCAAGCTGGGCAAACCACACATCGGGGATGTCGCACGCGCCGACCGTTACGATGATCTTGTCGAGGGGTGTGTCGGTGTCGTTGCCGAGCGCGCCGTCGCGGGTGAGGACCCGTACGCCGCTGTAGCCTGCCGCAGCGAGAGCTTTCGATGCCTGGGCAGTGATGTCCTCATCGATATCGGCGGTGATGACCAGCCCGTCGGGGCCGGTGAGCTCGGCGAGCAGCGCGGCGTTGTAGCCCGTGCCGGCACCGACCTCGAAGATCCGATCGCCGGGACGTACCCGCAGCTCGTCGAGCATCCCGGCGACGAGGGTCGCGACCGAGGCGCAGGACAGGTGCGTGCCGTCGGGAGCCGTCTTCGTGATGACCGCCTTGTAGGGGTTATACGCCTCATCGAGCGTGGCCTCTGGCAGGAACAGGTGGCGGGGCACCGTGCGCAGGGCCTCGACGACAGTGCGGTCGAGGCTGGGCCGGCCGCTGGTGATCTTTCTGACCATGTCGGCGTGGAGTTCGGCGGCGGTGCCAGGTGTCGCGGTCGTCATGGACGTGTCCTTATCGGAGTGGAATCGGGTCAACGTCTGTGGTCGAGGAACGGGGGGCGAGGCGGGAGCGTCATCAGCGGGGAGGTTCCCGGCCGGCGGGCGTCTTCTCGGGCCCGTCCATCGCGGAATTGCCGGACAGAGCCGGGCTGACCGCCGACTGATCGCGGCCGTGTTCGCGATCTTCGGGCTGGTGAAGACGGCCGCACTCATACGGGTGCCACCTGCTGGGTGCTACGCCAGGCGAGCGCGACGCTGCGGGCCAGGCGAAGGCACGCGGCCTCGTGGTCCCGGTTGATGCCGCGGAGGCGGTTGTAGGACAGGTGCAGAAGGGAGTCGGCGACCGTCGCGGCGTCCATCTGGCTGGGTAACGCCGCGCGGTAGGCGCTCAGGGTCTTGGCGCGGGCTGCCCAGGCGTCGGCGAGGTCGCCAGGCAGGTTCGGCAGGTCACGAGGTGTGCCGTGGCGGGCCAGCCGGGTGGTCGCGCCGACGACACGGCGATCGATCATCTGTGGCCTGGCAAGGACGCGCGCGGTCAGATAGTCCGCAGCAGGACGCATGCCGCCGAGGAACGCCTCGGCGGTGTCGAGCATCGCCAACGCCGTGATGGTGTCCGGATGCAGCCCGGCCGGCGGTTGACGCAGAGCGATGATCGCCGCAGTGGTGTCGGTGCAGAACACGGCTTCGGCGGCCTCCAGAGCGGCGTCGGCACCGTAGCGGCCGGCCTCGGGGAAGTAGGTGTCAAAAGCCACCTGCCCGGCGATGCCGCTCGTGCCCAACTCGGCGGCCCACGCGCCGACGATGGCCACGCGAGCCGCGTGGTTCGCCTCCTCGATAGCGACGCGGATGCGCAGATGGTCAGTCAGCTCGGCGTTGCGGTAGCGGACCATCCACAGCGGCACGCCATCGAGCCGGGCGCCCAGGTCCGGCAGGTACCTGGCGATGAGGTCGTCCATCGCGGCGGGGTGCGTATGGACGCGGGCGGAGATCCAACGAGAGTTCGGATCTCCGGGACGGTGGCCGTCGGCGTTGACCCTGCTGGCCAGCGGCGGAGCGAGCTTGTTCGGCGCGGGTGGCCCCGCGCGGAACACCGGTACGACGACCTCGTGGGCATGCCCGATCCAACCAAGGTCCTCGTCGGGCATGGCTCGGTTCAGCATCGCTACACCCGCATCGGCCAGATGCTCACGCACGATCGTGCGATGCGCAGGGATCGTGAGATCCAGCCGCAAGGTCATGTCGCCATCGGCCAACTCCACCAGAGGCGGGCACCGATGCCGATGCCGCCACCGCCCCAGCTCACCGCTCCAGTCGGCAGCAGGCACGCCGGGTCCGGGCAGGTCGGCAGTGTGCAGGCGCCAACGTTCGGGAGCCAGGATGATCCGGCCGTAGCGGACCTCGGGAAGGTGCGGCAGCGCGCCCGCGGCCGGTCCGAACTCGAACGCGGTCAAGGAGGCCGCGAAGGCGCGCGGCAGGTGCGCCAGGAACCGTGCCAGCGGCGGCATCTGCCGGTCGAGGGCCAATGCGTGGTACACCTGCGGATCGATAATCCGGCCGTTAGCGGCCTCGATCAGCAGCAGGCCCCGGCCTGTCGCGGTCAGCGCCAGATCCGCAGGCCCCAGCCCGCGTGGCCCGTCCGATGGTGGTTCGCCGAGGGCCAGTACCTCGGGCAGAATCCGGGGCAGCCGCGCGACGTTCTGACCGCGCACGAACCTGGGTGGGCAGGACAGCTGTACCGTACTGGCGCCCTCGTGCAGCGCCGGAACCGAGCTGTAGACGCGGGCCATCGCCATGTCATGGGTGGCCGGCTGGAACCTTGCGGTCAGGGTTCCGGTCGCGCGGGCGGGGCTCACGGCCAGCTGGTAGTCCCCGGCGTTCAACGCCTCAACACTCCTGGCGCGAATCTTCGCCGCGATCTCTCCATGTGGCTGGAGGAAACGCGGGTCGAACAGGTCGCCCGCGGTGACGTGCTCGATCAGCACATCGGTCAGCTCAAGAGGACCACTGTCAGCAAGCGCCTCCCACGCCAGGGCAAGCAGCCGCCGGTCCCGATCGGTCGCTGTCTGCGCCGGTGCTGGCAGGACCGAGCCCGGATAGCCAGCCGGATAGCCAAGCCCCGACGCCTCGTCGAGCGCGTCAAGCAGCGGGACCACGCTGCCGACGCCGTAGCGCTCAACGAAGCGGCGGTGATAGTCCGCCCACGCCGCCGGTCCCAGCGGTTCCCGGCCCAGCCGCGTCAGGACACCAGCGGCAATCGCCATATCGGACGCGACCGACGCGGGCAGTTGAAGGTCGCAGTCGAGCACCAGGTCGAGCGCCAGGGGCGAGCGTTGCTGAGGGGCGATCCGGTCCATCGCCGCGAGCAGCGACGCGCGCGACGCTGCCTGCGCCTCCAGGGTCGGCGCCGCGTTGAGTTCGCCGAGCTGGGTGTGGATCGTGGTCAGCTCCTCCACCAGCGGCGCGACCTCCACCAGGTCACGCGCACTAGCCCTCCGAAGGACCGTGACCAGGTGACCGAGCGGATCAGTCTCGATCATTGGCGCCCGAAAGTCGGTGACCAGAACATGCTCAGCGACCAGCCGACACAGCAGTCCTTCGATGCCCTCACGGTCCACGTCGCTGAATGCCGCGTTCAGCCTGTCGACCAGCTCGACGAAGCGCACCGGGCTGCGGGCTGCATCCCGCACAATCTGCACCGGTGGAGTGAGAGGGACCTCCGCGTGGCCGTCCGGATGAGGCACGATCAGCCGCCCCGCCCGCTCGACAACGAGACTGCTGAACACGACGGTCACCCGCTCCAGCAGCGGACCCGTTTCCAGATGGTCGATGACCTCGCCCAGCCACGCGGCATCCACCCGAGCCATCGACCAGTGACGACCACCGATACGCACCGACCCCGCCCGCCCGAACCTCGCTGGCACGACACCCGCGAACAGCGCGAACGGCGTCGCCCGCCCCTCAGCACGTAGCAGGTAGCGCACCACCGTCGCCGCCGCGGCGCGCAGCCGTCGATCTGTGACAGGCTGTCCGGCCGCGATCTGCTCGACCCGAGCAGCCAACACGCTGCTGGCGAGCGTGACGGATTCCCGAGCCGCCGGCCAGACCTGCGCCAACCACGCTCGGCACTCGGTCGGATCTTCCAAGTCCGGCCAGCACGCCACGCTGCCCGGCAAGCTCGTCGCCGCGCGCAGCAGCGCGGGGCCGGCGGGCCGGTATAGCGCACCGCTCACGGCCTCGTCCCTTTCCCCGCCGTCGTCATATCCGAGTAGCGCACCGTCCCGTGCCGCCCCGACGCCGCGGGGCGGCACGGCGACGACCCGCGTCTACGAACTGACGCACGCCGACGGGCAGGTCGACGAGCAGCCGTCCGAGGTGTCACAGCCCTCGCTCGCCACGCACGTGCTGTCATCGACGATGGTGATCGGCAGGTCGAACCAGTCAGCCGGCGTCGCACCCGATGGGCCGACCTCCTGCACGATGGACATCCACGTCTCCTCTCAGTGCCGTTCCCCGGCGCACCTGCCGACCCCCGCGCGCCATGCGAAGGGCGTGCGTTCGCTTCGAGAAGCCACAGGGCCGAGGGTTACCATGCCGGCCTTCGGCGGTAACGAGAGGTAACAATGACTCACGCTCAGCGCGCGGTCATTCCCCAACCGGCGAAGTTTTGTCTTCGCACTTTGCCCGGCCCCTGACCTGGGCCGATGGCGTCCGCAGCGCCAGTATGTTCGGCCAGACACGCCGGGACACCCACCCAATTGTTCGTGGCACCGCCCGGCCGGAGCACGGCCGACCGCGCGACGATCACGGCTCGCGAGAAGCTCCGCGGCGGGCCCTCCTCGGACGGACGGCGACTTGTGATCCTGTTCCCGCTTCTCGGTGGGCTGCCTCGTCTGGTCCGACTCCACCGACGATGCGGCCGTTTCGATCCATCCGGCCCCTCTGTTCCGACCGTGAGCGGACGGCTACGGTGGCGACGGTTCGGTCGGTAGCGGAGAGGCGGCGGGCTTCGAGGCTGATCGGCATCGGGCTCAGGGAGGGGGCGCACCGGCATGGGCAGGACCAGTCGGCGGGTCGAGCAGGAGGAGCTGCGTGCCCGGATGCGTGCGGTGGGCATGGCGCACGATGAGATCGCTGTGGAGTTCGCCCGTCGCTACCGGCTGCGGCCTCGCGCCGCCCACCGGGTGGCGCGAGGTTGGACCCAGCAGCAGGCGGCCGGCCGCATCAACGCTCACCTTGCCCGCATCGGTCCGGACACGGATGGCGCCGCCTCGATGAGTGGCCCGTGGCTGTCGGAGTTGGAGAACTGGCCGCTGCCGGCCCGCCGTCGTCTCACCCCGCAGGTTCTCGCCGTGCTCGCCGAGGTCTACGGCACCGACATCCACCACCTGCTCGATCTTGACGATCGGGAGCATTTGACGGCCGACGACATGCTTCTCGTCAACCGCATGCGCAGACCCGCGCCACCGCCGTCCGCCACGTCCGCAGGGTTGGGGTTCGTCCCTGCCGCACGGGGTTTGCTGGACAACGGTCTGGTGGGCTCACCCGTCTCGTCCGTCCCCTCGGCGAGGGACCATCGACAGCAGGATTGCTATGGAAGCCTCCGCACAGGCACCTGGGGCGCCACGGCGCGGCTGGTGGCGGGCGGCGGCGGCAACGGGCCGGGGCTGGACGAGCCGGCAGCGGGATGGCTGGTGGAGAGGATGGTCGTCATGGCAGCTCGCGAGTCCGCCGACTTCGGCCGGACAGCTGGTGGCAGCAACGTGGGTCCCCTCGCCGTCGAGCAGTTCCACGCGGATCTGACCTGGCTGGCCACGCGCTACCCGCACCGCCCTGTGGCCCCGTCGTTCGCCGAGATCGTCGAGCTGCGTAACCACGCGTTCAGCCTGCTGGAAGATCGGCAGCGTCCGGCCGAGACCCGGGATCTGTACGTGATCGCGGGCGTGTTGTGCGGGATGCTGGCCAACGCCTCTTTCGACCTCGGCTACCTGCCTGCCGCGACGACGCAGGCCCGGACGGCGTTCCTGTGTGGGGAGCTGGCCGGGCACAACGGCCTGCGCTGCTGGGTCCGCGGCATGCAAAGCCTGATCGCCTACTGGCAGGGCAGGCTGCTTGAAGCCGTCGAGCTGGCCCGCGAGGGGTGGGAGTTCGTTCCCGAACACGGCACCGCCCGTGTACGGGCCGCAGCCCTGGAAGCCCGCGCCGCGGGCAAGCTCGGCGATGAAGCAACGGTGCAGGACGCGCTGAGACGAGCCGGACAGGCCCGCGACGAGATCATCGGTGAGGACGCGCCCGGCGGGATGTTGACCTTTCCCGAGTCCAAGCAGTTCTTCTACACCGCGTCCTCCTATCTGGGACTGCACGGCCGGACCGAAACCCTGCCCGCGGGCAGCTGGGCGGCCCGCGCCGAACAGGCCGCCAGGACCGCGATCGGCCTCTACGAGGCCGCACCCGTCGGTGAACAGCGGCTCGGGGAGCTGTCGCTGGCCCGGCTCGACCTGGCTGCCGCCCACCTGGAGCGCTCCGAACTCGACGGTGCCGCGCAGACGATCCGGACCGTGCTGGACGCCGCGACGCGCCGGCCCACCGACAGCGTCCTGCGCCGCCTCCGCCAACTCGCCACCGTCACTGACCGACCCCGATACCGGGACCTCCAGTCTGCCCAACACCTGCGGGAGGAGATCCTCGACATCTGCGCGACCGCCGCGCCGACAACGAGCCGTTCCCACGACTCTCACGCCGACGCCGAATGAGCCGGGCACAGCCGACGGTGGCGCTGCTGCACCCCGGGTCGATGGGCGCTGCTGTGGGCCAGCAGGCCACCGGAAAGGCGCGGGTGCTGTGGCTGCCGGAAGGCCGCAGCGCCGAGACGGCAGGCCGCGCGGGCGCCGCCGGATTGCAGCCCACGCCAGACATGGCCACCCTCGTCCACGACGCGGACGTGGTCATCTCGCTGTGTCCCCCGCAGTTCGCCGAGCGGATCGCCGCGGAGGTGCGGGCGGCCGGCTTCCACCGCGGTGTCTTCCTCGATGCCAACGCGCTCACTCCCGAGCGGATGACGGCGATCGGCGACCTGTTCACGGACACCGCGGTCCGGGTCGTAGACGGCTCGATCATCGGCCCTCCGCCTACCCGGTCGGGGACGACCCGGCTCTACCTCGCGGGCGCGCCCGCGGACACCGCCACCGTGATGGACCTGTTCACCGGCTCTGGCCTGGACGTCCTCACGATCTCCGAACAGATCGGTGCCGCGTCGGCGCTGAAGACCGCGCAGGCGGTGTTCCAAAAGGCCAGCCGCGCCCTCGCGGGGCTCGCGCACGCCCTCGCCGACCACTACGGCGTCGCCGACGTCCTGACCGCTGAGGGGCAGCGCTACCACCGGCCGATCCTCGCCGAACCCGACTTCCTGCCCACCGTCGCCGCCCGTGCGTGGCGCTGGTCGCCAGAGATGGCCGAGGCCGCCACCGCCCTGCACGCCGCCGGCCTGCCCGACACCATGATCCGCGGCGCCGAAGAGATCTTCGACGCCTGGGCGGCCCACCGCGACGCCCCGCCCGACGAGATCGAAACGCTCTTCGCCGGCCTGCGCCGGCCGGCCGAGCAGGAGGCAAAGGACAGCTCCGACCGCGGTGAGCATGCCGCCGCTGTGACTCCGTCCGGCCAGACCCAGCGGTTCGCGGGACAGGCCGTGCGCGGCGGCGGGGATAGGCAGAGCGTCTGATGGCCAGGGCCAGCCTGCGTGCGGAACAGAGCGATCTGCGTAGCCGCATGCGCGAACGCGGTATGAGCCACGAGGAGATCGCGGCGGAGTTCGCCCGCCGGTACAAGCTGCGGCCTCGGGCGGCCTACCGGCATGCGTTCGGCTGGACCTTGACGCAGGCAGCAGACCGGATCAACGCCTATGCCGCCGAACAGGGTCTCGATGACACGGGCAGGGCGCCGATGACCGAGTCGCGTCTGTGCGAGCTGGAGAACTTCCCGACCTCGACACGGGTACGACGGCTGACACCGCAGGTCCTCGCATTGCTCGCCGGCGTCTACGGCACCGACATCCACGCGCTGGTGGACCTGGGGGACCGCGAGCACCTCACCCCGCCGGACCAGCTTCTGCTCAACAGCGTGCGCCCTCCCACGCCGAAGCCCCCCCCGCTCCGCCGGCGACGCGGTACCTGTGCTGCCCCTGGACGAGTCCGCTGAGGAACGATCAGTGTCCCGGTCTCGATCCGCTGTCCAGCCCTGGCCTGCGTCTCTGTCCGGCCTGGCGCTGTCCGGTGAGGAGGGGCATGTCGGCGAGCGGCTTGGCTACGTCGGCGAGCATCCCCGAGGCGTCGACCTGGTGGCGATCGCGATGCTGCGGCAGCGGGTCGACGATCTCGATGTCCAGTACGACCGGACACCGTCAGCGTCGCTGCTGCCTGAGGCGAGCCAGCTGTTCGCCCTGGCTGGCTACCTGCGGTCGCAGGCACCGACCCCGCGGCTGCGCCGCGAGCTGCTGACCGTCGAAGCCGAAGCGGCGATCCTCATGGGTCAGCTCGTCTGGGATGCCTCCCAGCGGCGTGACCACCGCCAGGCCCGGGTCTACCTGGACCGGGCCGCTGCTGCCGGGCGGGAGCTGCGGAATCCGATCGCCGAGGGACTCGCGCTCCTGCGCTCCACGATCACCGCCCTGTACGGTGAGCGCTCCTCGGAGGCCGCGCTGGATCTCGCGCACCGGTGCATCGCCGTGACGAACGGCGCCAGTGAGGTGCTCGCCGGGCTTGCCCTGCTGCACGCCGCCGAAGCGCACGCGATGGTCGGCCGCGCCAGGGAATGCGAGGAGCTGCTTGGCCAGGCTGACCAGGCCCTCGCCCGTGTCGATGGCGCAGACGAGGCGTTCCACCTGTACTCGCCCGGTCACATCCCGCGCATGGCTGGCTCCTGCTACCTGTTCCTCGACCGGCCGAAGGAAGCCGAGAGACTGCTCGAACACGTCGGCTCCTCGGCGCGGGAGCCCGCGAAAGCGGACGCGATCGCCCTGGGCAATCTCGCGCTCGCCCGGATTCGCCAGCGGAAACCAGACGAAGCCGGCCAGGCGTTCGACCAGGCCCTCGACGTGGTCAGCCGGACCTGGGGCGGAGGCGGCATCACGATGGCCTTCACCATCGGCCGGGAACTCAAGCCCTGGCGCCATGTGCCGACCGTCCGCGACGCCTGCGACCGTCTCCTCGACGTCATGGCACCCGCCACCGAGCCGGCACCGTGAGCCCCGACATCCTCGGCGCCAAGCAGCAGGTCCGTGAACGTGTCTGGGCGCTGCTGGCACGCGAGCACGCGGCGCCGCCCGACGTCCACGGCTACATTCCCGCGTTCGCCGGCGCTGAGCAGGCCGCCGAGCTCCTGGCAGCGCTGCCCGCCTGGGCGTCGGCACGGGTCGTGAAAGCCGTCCCGGACCGGGCCCAGCAGCCCGTCCGGGCCCGCGCCCTGCGCGACAGGAAGACCGTCTACATGGCGGTGCCGAAGCTGGCCGAACCGCTGCCGTTCCGCCACCTCGACCCGACGACCCTGCCCGTTCCGCCCGACCAGGCCGCCTCCCGGCACGTCGCCGCCACCGTCGCCCGTCCGGTCGGCCTGGACGACATGCAGCCTGTCGATCTGGTGGTGTGCGGCAGCGTCGCCGTGAACCGCCACGGCACACGGCTGGGCAAGGGAGCCGGATACGCCGACATCGAGTTCGCCCTTCTGCGCGAGACCGGCCTCATCGCAGCCACGACCGTCATCGCGACGACCGTGCACGACCTTCAGGTCGTCGACGACGACCTACCGGAAACCCGCCACGACTTCAGCGTCGACTTCGTCGTCACCCCCACGCAGGTCATCACCTGCGGGCCGGCGCGCCGCCCGGAGGGCCTGTACTGGGACGACCTCGACGAGGAAACCGTATCCGCGATCCCCGTCCTCGCAGCCCGCCGGCCTTACAAAGGCACCTGATGGCAACACCGGGCAGCGACGGGGCCGACGCGGTCGCTGTCTCCCGTCCGGCGCCGACGACGCTGCGGATCGCCGCCGTGCTCTCACCCGTCCCTCACCGGAGCGTCGTCCAGCCGGTCGGACGCTCAAGCGGTGGGACGACGCCCGCGGCTGGCACGAGATGTGCGGTGTGCTCGGGCACGGTGGGCTGGTGGTGGCTGAGCCAGCGGCGGACCTGGGCGCTCAGCTGCTCGCCGAGGTCTGGGTGGGTCGCGGTGACGGTGCCGGTGGTGTGTGCCCACGCGACGTGCTGGTCAGGGGTGTGCAGGGCGAGCTGGCCGGCGCCCGCGGGGAAGGTGTCGTCGTCCATCCACGCCCGGGTGATCCGGGTGTCACCGGTGGCGAGGTGGAACCACAGGTCGTGGTAGGTCGGCGGGTCAAGGGGGCCGGCGAGGCTGGCCGAGAAGACCAACGGCCGGGTGGGGACCGGGCGGACGGGGTTGCGGCCGATCAGCTGGTCGGGGCGCAGCGGCCCGGCGGCGGGCATGAAGTCACCGCCGATACAGCCGGCGACTCGACCGTCACGGCCGATGGTCATGAGTGGGTGGATGCCGCCGTGGAGCAGGGGGGCGAGCATGAGGCCGGTGTCGGTGAGCTGGTCGAGCCAGCCGGGTGGGATACCGGCGATGCCGCAGGTGACGACGATCCGGTCGAAGGGGCCGTGGTCGGGAGCGCCGTGGTACCCGTCGGCTTCGAGGACCGTGATCTGCTCGTGCAGGCCGAGGCGACGCAGCGAGGCAGTGGCCTCGGCTGCGGTGGCCGGGTGTGCTTCGACGGTGACGACGCCGGCCTGGGTGAGGTGGGCGAGCAGGGCGGCGTTGTAGCCGGTGCCAGCGCCGATCTCCAGGACCCGCTGTCCGGGCTGAAGATGCAGCGCTTCGAGCATCTTCGCCATGATCGTCGGTGCGGAGGACGAGGACGGGATGCCCGCGGTACGGGTGACCAGGGCCTGCTGGCTGTAGATAGCGTCGAGCACGGCCGGGGCCGGCGTGGTGTCGTGCGTGAGGGTGATCGTCTGTCCGGCGTGTTGGAAGTGGGTCAGGCACAGGTCCCGGCGGATGGTGGCGAACGCGGCGTGCACCGGGTCGGTACGGATAGCGCCGCCCACTCTCAGCGCGTCGGCGTAGTCGGCGACGCGAGTGGCCAGCGGCGAGGCGGTCGGGGTGGTGGGCACGCGCACGGTTCCTTCCGGGTCCATGGTGAGGATGGGCTGGTACAGCAGGCCGGGATCGACCGGTTCTGCCACCGGCGCTCCAGCGGCTCCCGATCGACGATCGCCCCGAGAGTCGCTACGTGGGGGAGCCCTTTTGAGACGATTGCGCCATGCGTCTGCTGCTTCTGGGAGGAACCTGGTTCGTCGGCCGTGTCCTGGCCGAGGAGGCGGTTGGCCGTGGCTGGGCGGTCACGACGTTCAACCGGGGTAGGTCCGGACCTGATGTCGCAGGGGTCCACCCGTTGCGAGGCGACCGAACCAACGCCCAGGATCTTGATCGCCTCGCTGTGGAGGGACCGTGGGATGCCGTGGTGGATGTCGGCGGCGCGGAGCCCCGTTTGGTCGGCCTTGCTGCGCAGGTTCTCGGTGAGCAGGCCCGTCGGTATGTGTTTGTGTCGACCGTCTCGGTGTATCGAGACTGGCCCGCGTTCGCTGTCGACGAGTCCTCGCCGCTGCATCCGGGAGATCCCGATCTGGTGGTGGAAGATCCTCGCTGGGACGCGGGGCGCTACGGTCCCCACAAGGCTGGGTGCGAGGCCGCGGTCCGACGGAGCGTTTCCCCTGACCAGGCGGTCATCGTGCGGCCGGGTGTCGTGCTCGGCCCGCATGAGTACGTCGGACGGCTGCCGTGGTGGCTTCGCCGGATGGCGCGCGGCGGGCCGGTGCTGGCCCCGGCGCCCGCCGGCAGGCTCATCCAGCCGGTGGACGCACGCGACCTCGCGGCGTTTCTGCTCGACCTGGTCGGACGGTCGGCCAGCGGGATCTTCAACGTTGCGGCGCCCGCCGGCCACGCAACCTACGGCAGCATGTTGGACGCGTGCATCGCGGCGACGCGGGACGTCCGAGGCGCAGGCGAGGTCGAGGTCGTCTGGGCGGACCCCGGCTGGCTGGTCGAGCAGGGTGTGCGCCAGTGGACGGAGATCCCGCTGTGGCGGGTGCCTCCCGGGACGTGGCAGCTGGACGCGCGCCGGGCAGCGGCGGCGGGTCTGCGCTGCCGGCCGATCGAGGACACGGTCCTGGACACGTGGGCGTGGCTGGCGGCCGGCGGCGCGCCGGTCCGACACGAGCGTCAGGACGAGCACGGTATCGACCCCGACCGGGAGCGCCGCCTCCTCGACCTGTGGGAGCTGCGGTCAGACGCCACCGCCGGCGAGAAGCGACGGGTGTGAGGTACCTGGGGGCAGCATGGCGGTCGCCGACTCGCGCACGAAATGTTCGATCTGGTCGTCGAGTTGCTCGGCGTCGGTGGAGCCGCGGTAGCGTGGCTGGCTCAATGACCGGCGCAACCGGTGAAGCCTTCCCGTCAGGCGCCCCGTACGTTGCTCGGACGGCAGCGCGAGCACGGGGACGAGGGCGTCGTGTGCCCCGTCGAGGTTGCCGCCCAGTGTTCGGGCGACGATCAGATCGATCCGGGCACCGTGCTCACCGGGTGTCCACCGGTCGGTGACCGGAATCGCGGTGAACAGGTCGATCGCCTGGGACGCCGCGTGCTCAGCCTGGTCGAGCTGGCCCAGGGCGAGATGTGTTGCCGCGGCGCTGAGGAGCCGGCGTTCCTCGCCGAACGAGAACTCGCCACCCACACTGTCGAGAAGATCGTCCGATGCGTCTGTCTCGGCGGTGTTCTGGGCAGCGGCCAGCGCGGTCATCGCCTCGTCCGTGGCTCCGATCATCGCGTAGGATCGGGCCTGCACGGCGTGCAGGCGAACCTTTCCGGACCCGGGTCTGGCGTGGTCAAGGCCCGTGGTCGTCAGCCGTATCCCTTCTCGGGGGCGGTCGGACCAGAAGGCGATGGTGGCCTGGACGGCGCGGGCCCACGAGCGCAGCCCGTCATCGTCGACAATCTGTCCGTAGGCCCAGGCTGCGCGGGCGTTCTCGACGCCGGCATCGGGAAACCCGAGGTCGAGACTGACGATGCCGAGCAGGCCGCAGAGCTGCCCGGCGAACATGTAGAGGTCGTCGAGCTGCCGTGGGCGTTTCGTCTGCTCCAGCAGCGCGTACACGGTGTTCCGGGTCTTGGCCAGTTCGGTGAACATCTGGAAGGGAGGGGTGGTGTTGTAGGTGTGCGCGAGCCGGCGGACATCGTCGGCGAGCTGTTCGACAGAGCTGGTATCGAGACTTCTGGCCGCCGCGAACATCGCGTGCTCCCCCGACTCCTTGGCAGCCGACATGACACGCTCCATTTCTACCGGTACATAGGGTATTGATGTGTGCTCGATCCCACCCGGCTGCAACCCTCCGGCCGCAGGTACGGACAACGTCGCAGGGTAGGAATGCGTGGTCACACGGATTCGGGCGGACGTGTGCTGGATCTGACCAGTCTGGCTAAGAATGAGATGGTCTGCGGGTGTGAGGTGTTCGCGGTCGTCGAGGTCGATCAGGTTGTGAATGCTGGTGTCGTAGACCTCGGCGAGCAGGACGAGAAGCTGGGGGGTGGGTCGGCGGCGGTTGTTCGGCAGCGGCCAGTTCTCCAGCTCCGACAACCGTGGAGCGGTCATCGGGGCGGCGCCTTGGGGGTCGAGGCCGGCGCGGGCGGCGTGGGCGTTGATGTGGTTCGCGGCCTGCGCCTGGGTCCAACCGTGCGCGACGCGGTGGGCTGCCCGGGGGCGCAGCTGGTAGCGGCGGGCGAACTCGATCGCGATCTCGTCGTGCGACATGCCCACCGCGCGCATCCGCGCCCGCAACTCATCCTGCTCCACCCGCAGACTGCGTCTATTCATGCCGCATCCCCTTCCAGACCTGGCCCGCAGACCGGCGCCGGTCCGCCGTTCCAGGAACAGAAGATCACCTCGATGATCCACCAGCGTCGGGTCAGAGTCGATGGCGCATCTGTCGTCCAGGACGCTGCCAGCTCCACGAGACAGACAGGCCGCCATAATGATCACGTGGCCCGGTGGTGCAGGTCATTCCCCCTGCCACGAACATGTTCTTCGGCTGCCGAGAGGACGCTGAGCTGCGGAAATGGCGCGAGGCGGTGCGATCTGTTCGGCGCCAGGCGGTGTGTCAGTTCGCGCGCGGCAGGCCGAAGATCCGGACATACACGAGCTCGTCACCGTTGCCGTCAGGCAACGGGAGAGCGGTTGCGCGGTGATGGACGCGGCGTGCGGGGCGTCTACCGAGCCGGTCTGCACTCGTGGATGCCACTGCTCGGTTGGGTCAGCGCCGCCGTACCGCGGGTGGAAGATCATGGCGGCGGTGTCGACCTGGTGGCGGGCCTCGTCGAGGTCCCGGCCGTGCTGTGCCGCCTGGTCGTAGGCGTCCAGGGCGGAGCACAGGTCGGACCATTCCGGAGCTGTCGGGTCGACGGGTGGTGTGAAGGCGGCGAGCAGGTCCGCCAGCCGCTCGGCCGGGAGCAGGTCACGCGTCCTGGCTAGCAGGACGATCGGGCGGAGCGCGGGTGGCACGTGTGGCGGTCAGATGGCATAGGGGCCGGTTTCGTCATCGGAGGTCTGTGTGGCCGTGGTGACGCTTCGCCGCCGGAGGCCACGCCGTCGTGCCGGGACCGACCGTGACCAGCGAGGGGCAGTCCGCCGAGGCTGTCGCCGTCTGAGCTGGCCGATCCATCGGCGGGATTGCTGCGGGCGTGGCGCGCGGGGCCGGCGGGCAGCGGTGACGCTGTCTGCGTCGCTATGCGGACCCGTCGTCGATCGGCGACTGATGTTCTTGAACGTCGCGTGCCGCGGCGACAGCCTGGGTGAGGGCGGCGGTGAGGGTGGCGGCTTCGTCCAGGGTGAGTGCTTCGCTGTCGGGGTCTTCGCCGCGGCCGAGGGAGATCATCGGAGGGTGGATGGTCTTGGCGGTGATGTACTGCTCGATGGACACCTGGAGAACGGTCGCGTCGCGTAGCCCGGGAATTCCTGGCAGGTCAATCTGGGTGAACTCGGAGACGTGGTAGTCGCCGGGACCGGCGGGTTCGACGTGCAGGTGGCCGGCGGGCTGCTCGCACCAGGGCGGGCAGGAACGGTCCGCGGGGTCGGTCATGGGGCCTCCCGTCTAGGTCGGTCGGATGTGGCGGTCGGAGCGGGTGGGTTTGGTGGGCGGTGCCTGGCCGTCGAGGTTGCGCAGGCCGTCGCGGACCCGTTGCAGCAGCGCGAGGTCGAAGACGTCCGGGGTCGCCATGGTCTCGGCGTGGGCGGCGAATCGTTCACGTCGCGGTAGCTCGTCGGTCGGGGCGGTCGAGACGCGCTGCGGGAGTGGGGTGTTGTGGGGCAGGGCTGCCCAGACGACCTTGCCCTTCCTCTGGTAACTGCCGTCGGCGGTGCGGACCCGGGCCAGGTAGTACCCGGTGCGCCGGGTCAGCGCGGCGACCAGGTACAGGCCGCGGCCGTCCTCGGCGTCAGGGTCGGCGGGTCGGCGGGTCGGGTGGCCTGGTCCGCCGTCCCAGACCTCGACGATCACATGGTTGTCGCTGTAGGTCAGGCGCATCGCAATCTGCGACGTCAGGTCGCCGGCGCCGCGCAGGCTCGCGGCGAGCGCGTTGGTAACCAGTTCCGACGTCACCAGGGTGGCCGGGTCGATCAAACGGCCCAGGTTCCACCGGTGGAGTTGCGTGGTGACGTCGTGGCGGGCGGCGCTGGCGGACTGCGGGCTGGTCGGGTAGTGCCAGACGCGGTGCGGTAGCAGGTGGACGGCTGGTTCGGGCGTGGCGGACGGGGCGGTGGCTACGGCGGTGGTCATGCGGCTCTCCTGGCTGCGGGGATCTGGGCTGACCTCGCCGTCGCGTCGCGGGTACGTGGGCCGTTGGGACGTGATGCGGTTGCCCGCGGCCCGCGACGACACGGCTGCGCGGCCGGCGCTGTCAGAGGTGGATGGGGCGGGGGCCGTGTCATGCACGAGCGTGAGGTTGTTCTCGGCGAGCATCACGATGCGGCACGGCCAGGCGCACCCGCACTCCTCGCACGCCCCATTCCGCTGGAGGTGCCGGTCGAGGTGGCGGACCGCCGTGCCGCGCAGCAGGTCGAACGCGCGCTCCGGCGAGCAAGGGCCGGCCTCGGGCGGCTGCGGGTCCGCCTGCTGACCGAGGGCGACCGCTGGGTCCGTGGACGGGCCGGGGGTAGCGAGGACCTGCGGGGACCGGGAGGCGGAGGTGGGGGCAGGCGGCGGCGGGCAGGCCGGCTGTGATCGGCTGCCCGGTGCCCGGGTGAGGGTGATGGCCATGGACGTGCACCTTCGGTCTGCGAACAGGAGAGGGATCAGCGTGCTGCGGCCGGCTGCGCCGGTTGGTCAGCCGGGCTGTCGGCAAGCGCGGCGAGGGCGGCGTTCAGCGCCGGGGCGGCGCCGCGGCGGCGCAGCTCGCGGGTGAGCACGCCGAGGACGGCCAGCGCCGGGCGCGGCCGGGCCAGCAGATCGGCCACGGCCGGGTCGAGCGGCACGGCAGCCGCGGGCAGCGTCAGCGCGGTGACAACCTGGTCATAGACGGTGGCCGCCCAGACGGTCAGGACAGCGAACAGCCAGCCCCTCCACTGATCCCGGCAGGCGGCCAGCCGGCCGGACAGCCACGCCTCGACACCTTCCATCAGTTCCGCCCGGACCGGCGGCGGGCGGCCAATGGCCAGCAGATGCAGATGGCCGAGCAGTGTTCCGGCGTCCACGAGATCCCCACCGGGTTCGAGCGCGGGTGACACCAGCACCGCCCGCGGCGATCCGTCGGGATACAGCACGCCGCTCGGGCAGAGACTTCCGAAGGCGATGCCGGTGCGGGTGAACGCTGCCGGGTCCAGCTGGGCGGTCAGCCGGCCGAGCCGCGCCGACAGGCTCCCCAGCAGCGCCCGTAGCTCCCCGGCATCACCGGCCGACGCTCGTTCGGCGTGGAGGTGCTCTGCCGAGCGGCTCACCGCCTCGGCGACGACCCGAGGCAGAGGCCGGCCGCGGGCGGGCGCCGCGGCCTGTCGCAGCTGCCCGGCGGGGTCGCGGTGCAGCTCGCTCAGGTCGTCCATCAGCGCCGTCACCATCTCGGTGAGCACCGCCGGCCGGGTCTGGAGCCGGCCGGCCAGGCTGGGGCCGCTCACCCAGGGGGTGAACATCACCCCCTTCGCCGTCGCGGTCGGGGCGGCCACCCGCACACGGGAGTAGGTCGCCAGCGCCGTGAGCTGCTCGGCCTCGCGCAGCGTCGCGTTCGCCGGCCCCCCGTCGCCGTCGGCCAGCACGGTGGCCAGATCGCCGTGGTCGCCGCGCGCAAGGCTCGACAGCGCCGCGCCTGCCGGGCGGACCGTCGCGCGCAGCGTCTCCTCGCCGATCCGGACCTGCCGATACAGCGCCCCGCCTGCGGTGGCCATCGCTCCGAACGTGACGCCGGCCTGCGGCCACAGATGCCCGGTCGCAGCGGCGATCCATCCCTCGACGTAGCTGACAAGATCGTGGACGTCGTCGCTTTGCCAGCAGGTCAGGCAGCCCGAGAACGGGCTCACCGCAGGCGCCCGACACCGGCGTAGACCGGCAGCCGACCCTCCAGCGCCGTGCGACGGCGCGTCCGGTCCTGCTCCCAGCCCGGCAGCAGGACCAGACCGGGCTCGACCAGCGCGCGGTCGTCGAAGAACGCCAACACCTGCTCACGGCTGCGCAGCTGGAACGGCGCGGTCGTGCGCCGGTACACCTCGGCCGCCTCAATGACGTCCTGGGACTGGCCGTCACCGGTGGCATGGGTCAGGACCAGGTAGCTGCCCGCCGGCAGAGCGTCCCGCAGCTGCGCAACCAGGTGCTGCGGGCCGGTGTCCTCGGGGAAGAAATGCAGGATCGCGACCAGCAGCAGCGCCACCGGCTGCCCCAGGCCCAGCAGCCGGGACACCTCCGGGTGGCCCAGGATCTCACCGGGCCGGGCCAGATCCGCTTCCACGGCCACCGCCGCCGGGTTGGGCGCGAGCAGGATCTGACTGTGCGCCACCGCGACCGGGTCGTTGTCCACGTAGACGACCTCGGCGTCCGGGGCCACCTGCTGAGCGGCCTCATGGACATTACCCATCGTCGGCATCCCCGACCCGATATCGAGGAACTGGCGGATACCGACCTCACCGGCGAGGTAACGGACCGCCTCGCCCAGGAACAGCCGGTTGGCGCGGGCGGTGTCACGGATCTGCGGCCACGTCTGCTGCACCTTCGCCGCGGCCTCCCGGTCAGCCGGGAAGTTGTGCGCACCGCCTAGGAAGTAGTCGTAGACCCGAGCCACGTTCGGACCTTCGGCCGCCACCGGAGCGGCGCCGTCCGCGCCCATCAGGATCGCGCCCGCGGCCAGCGCGCCGTCGTGACGACGCCGCCGTGCGGCCGGCACAGCCCACCTGACCGGCCGGCCGAGCCGGTCCCGGGACTGGAGGGGTGGTCATGGCGCGTCGCACCGACGATCCTCATCATGGGAACGGTCCTCACTGAGGGTAGGCAAAGCGGAACCGTTCCACCATCGGCCGAGCGGGGTCCAGCGGTCATCCCCCGCACCACGAAGAAGTCGTTCGCCCCTCCCGACCCAGCTTGAGCTGGGGAAACGCCCACGAAAGCGGCCGTCACTTCGGGCGGCACCAGCCCCTACTCCCCGGGATGTGATCAATTCACTACCGTGGAGGTGCCGGCGGAACCGCAAAGCGACACGCTGTTGTCGAGAAGATGCCTGATCGTGGCCACTCCCAGTCAGCGAGCCGATCAGGAGGAGTTGCGGGCGCGGATGCGCGCGGTGGGCATGTCCCACGGACGAGGTCCGAAACCGATCAACAGCCAGTCGACCCTCAGCCCAGCTAACCCATCCTCTCAACGATTGACCGGGAGTACCCCCACGACCGCTGCCATCGGACGCAGCGGTCGCGTGGGGCGCTCTTCGCCCTCGGCCAGTCCCAGAGCCACGCTCCAGGAGGAGACGAGCCGATGATCAAAGAAGCGACGTCGACTGTCTTCGTCTTCCGCGAGCACACGGGGACGGGCTGGCAGGTCGCGATGATCTGGCATCCACGGATGGGCGGATGGCTTCCGCCCGGTGGCCACATCGAGGCGAACGAGAACGCGGCCGAGGCCGCCGTTCGAGAAGTCGAGGAAGAAGTCGGGTGTCGGGTTCGGCTGGTAGCCGGTCCGACAACCCCGCTGCCCGAGGGCTTCCCCCACGTGCCCGTTGTCACGCCCTGGTGGGTCGTCGAAATGGCCGCGAGCCCCGACAGCCACACCACCAGCGAGCATCTCCATGTCGACCACGTCTTCGTCGCGCTCTGGGAGCGCCCGGCGCAGCGGGCGCAGACCGCGGTCCGATGGTTCGACAAACAGGAGCTCACCACTGAGGGCAACATCGCCGAGGACTCGCGTCTACAGGCGACGGCGCTGTTTGCCCGCCTCAGCGCGATCGGATACCTGAGTCAGGACTGACGATCCGGGAAACCAAAGCCAGCGGACACTCGCTCTGGACAGCTGATCCGGTCAGCCGATGCAGCGAAGCCACCCGCCCACGGCCACGGCCTGACCTTCTCGCGCCCGCGCGCAGGCCAGGCCCGCCAGGAGCGACGAGCCTTGGCGGGCTGGCGCGCAGTGGACCGCTGTCCGGGTGGTGAGAAATCCCGAAGAGCGGGATCTGCATTTGGGCCCGCGTTTCGACACGATCGCCGCTGCGGCCTCTGGGTGGCGGGTGGCGATCCACGTGTCTACCTCGGTCTGCCGGTGGAATAGCCGTCGGCGCGGCCCACGGCGGGGTCCTTTCTCTGGCCGCATTGGTCGATGCGCCCCTGTCTGATGTGGAAGGGGTGTCAGACTCGGGCCATGACCGCCTCGCTGCCGGACCCGCTGTCGCGGCTCGACGATGCGGCCGGAGCCGCGGCCCGCGAGTTGGAGCGCGTGTGCGAGCAGGTCGCCGCCGATCTGGTCGAGGCAGGCCGGGAGCCGCCGTTTGCCGTGTCGTCGGCGGATTTCGTCGGCGATCCCTGGCTGATCTGCGCCGACCGGTACTGGCGGCGCCGACTGCTCGCCGAGCCCACGGTCGAGGTCGCTGCCCGCTGCGCGCACTGGCTGGTCGACCACGCCGGCCCGCAGATCCGCACGGAGATCATCGAGCGGTGGGCGCTGGGCTACGCCTTCCTCACCAGGGACACCGTCGAGGCGCGCGCCGACCTCGACCTGGCCACCGGCCGCATCCTCCAGACCTTCCACGGCTCCGCCGACGTGGCCTACTTCGTGTTGCTGTACTACGCCGGCAAGCTCCGGTCGAACTTCTGGTTCGAGGACCTGGACCGGTTTCTGGACTCGTCGCTGCTGGCTCTCGCCGCAGACCAGCACCGCGCCGAGCCGCTGACCACAGCGCTGCGTGCGTTCGCCCGGTTCGGCATGCGCGACCCCGACCGCGGGATGACGCTACTCACCGCTGCGTGGACCGCCACGCCGCAGCGCCGGGAGATCATCGACGTCTGCCTGCACGCCCTCGACGTCGGTGCCCCGAGTCCCGCGCAGAACGAGCGGCTATGCCGGTACGCAGCCGAGGCGACCACGGCGAGCCCGACCGCGCATCTGTGGTGGTATCGCTACGCCCGCGGCCAACGCCGCTGCCGCGATCTCGACGGCGCGCTGGTGTCCATCGAGAAGGCGCTCATCTGTCTGCCGGCGCAGGGCAGCCGGATCGCCCACGAACACCTCCAGGAGCGCTACCTGCACGAACGCGACCTGATCACGGCGATGATGGCGGTGCGGGTGGAGACCGGATCTCCTCGGAAAGAGCCCTCGGCGTGGATACCCGTCCTGATCACTGCGTTCGTGGGCGGCGTGCTGGCGGCGACGGCGGCCGTCGCGACCGGGCTGACGATGCCCTCGCCGCTCGGCGACAGAATCGGACGCGTGACGCTGCTCGGCGCCAGCCTGCTGCTGTTCACCGCGGCCCTCAGCACGCTGCTGCGAACGTGGCGACGCATCGCGCGCTGACGGTCGCAACGCGTCCACCGCTCCTCCACGCCACCGCCCGGAGGCTCCCCGCGGGCACACGGGGTCAACGCTGACCGGCCACAGGTCAGCAACACTGCGCCGTCTAGGCGCACCGTGGCGCGCGAAGATTCAGCGCTTGTGGGCCGTTGCATGGCCGCGCCTCGCCTTGCAGCGGTCCGGCCCACACGGTCGGGCGCAGGATGGCCCCGGTCTCTGGCCGCGCGGACCAGTTCATGCCCGGTGGGCAGCCGCGAGAGTCCCGGTTCTGGCTATCCAAACCAGGTTTCGCCGGTGCCGCTGTAGGTCGTCGGGCCCTGCTGCCAGTCCGGCGCCGGCAGTCGCCGCGTCCGCAGGATGCGACGACCCCAGTTTAGGGCCTCGGCCGTGTCGTCGCTGCTGGCATCGAGCGTATGAGCGAGAGCACGGATGAGACGCCAGCCGTCGCTGAAGCGCTGAATGATATGGCAGCGGGCGGAGAGGCCGTCCATACCTATCCACAACTCGTCACGCAGTTCCGCAGCAGTTTCAAGCTGATAGAATCTGCTCTCGTCCGCGCCTAGGTGATTCATAGCCCACCGTATCGCCTCGCCTCGGTCCTCCATTCCCGATTGAACGGCCAGTACCTCGCCGACGTAACGAACCATCCCAATACAACAAAGGAAGCGCAAGGGTGCCTTGTCGACCGGCTCGGAGATCCCTCGCGTGGACTGCCGATCAGTACCGAGCAGATGGTGGATGCCCCAGCCCTCGGCGGGCACGCCCATGTCGCGGAGTGCCTCTGTCATGTCTATGGAGAGGGCCAGCTCTGCGTTCTTGCGCATCTCCGGATGATTGTCATCGTAGGAATTGCGGTCGTGTTCCTGTAACCGTAGGAAGATTCTCCGCGCCTCCGTGAAATCGGATTTGGCGAGATGCGCGGTGGACAGATGATACAGTGTGGCCGATAGGCGCCCTTGACGCGATGGGTCTAGGTTCTGTAGCTGGCCGAGGGCAGAAACGAGCAATGGAATTGCCGTATCTGCTTCTCCCCGGGTTGTCAACAGTCGCCCGAGGACACTTTGAATTTCAGCGTGGAGCCAGTCGTCGGCGCCGAACCTCTGTTCTGTGAGGATCTTGGCTTCGTCCAGAAGAGTCGCCGACTCCTGTAGGAGTTCCAACGGTCTGTCAGAGTTTTCGACGGCTCCGAGCGCCATGTCCCGAGCCGTATCTTCGGCGAGGTCGATGCAGGCGTCGGCGAGATCGACGATCGCCCGGATGAAATGCGCATCGTCGGCGCGGGGGTAAGAACCTGTGCCACGTACGTCCTTGCGGCGAAACAAGATTTTTCTCGAATAGTCCAATCTTTTCTCTGAGTCTCGTAGATCGAGTGCCAGTCTTGACGCGTCCTCATAAATGAAACCGATTATTGTATCGTCAGCTTCGGCGCTTGCTGTGACGATCGAGGCGGACCACTCGTTGATCCGGGCTGCCTCCTCTAGACGTCCCAGCATCGAGAGCATCTGAAACTTGACATGTCCCGCGTACAGATTGAAGTGGGAGACGCCTTCGCTCTCGTGAAATGGAATATCGTCCACTATCTGCTCGACGAGACTTCGCATGTCCGACAAGACGGCGGTCTCGCCGAGGTTGACGAGAAGGGCTGCCTCGGCGCTCCTGTCGTTGATCTCTCGCGCGATTTCGAGGCCGCGCTGAAACAGCTCGATCGCGCGGTCGGCGTGGCCCGCCCACTGTTCTGCCGCACCCATGGCCGCGTGGACGTCGATCAGCCAGCCTTCAGGTATTTTTCCGGTGGCGGCCTGGTCTTTCGCCATGCTCATCGCTGTCGCTGCGAACTCCAGAGCCTGTTTCGCATCGCCGAACGGCCCAAGGAAGCGAGCTAGGTACATACAGGCGGCGAGTAGGTCCGGGCCGGAATAGCCTGTCTCAAGTCCCCATCTTGTCACCGCCGAGACGTGGCTAATGTACGCATCCAGTTTCCTGTTATGCTCGCTATGCCTCGGCGAGAGCCATCGCACAAATGTCCCCATCATGACTTCGAACGCTACTACGCCATCGCCGATCATCTCGCGAGATACCAGCTGGACTATGGGGTGAATCCGCAACCTCCCGGCGTCCCGCTGCACAAGGGAGAAGTCATGAAGGACCGCGACGGCCTCGTCCCGACGAAGCTGGTCGCGGAGGGATTCTCGCATGGCGAAGGCGGAGCTGTTGAATGTATAATAAGACTTGATTCCATCCGAATTTGTTCGCCGCGTCCAGAAGCGATACCACGGATTCTTTTGAGGTTGATCGATGACCGTTCGCTCTCGAACGAGAGCGGGCCGACTCTCATTATCGAAGATTTCCTCCAGGATGGGTGCATCTCCGGTGAACGCAAGTGCGTGGAGGAGGGCCAGGGCCAGCCTGTCCGTCTCCGCGACCGCTGTTATGCTGAGATTTACGGCAGTCGTTGCCGTATTGGGAACCCAACCTGCCAGCCTGCGGTCGAGGAGTCGAGCTGGTTCAGCGTCAAAGCGGCGCAGGTACTCTGGTATCGAAATCCGGAGAGCTCGGCAGTAGTTCGCGGCCTGCGCGACCGCCAGCGGATAGTTGTGAAGGGACCGAGCGAGGTTGCCTGCATCGCTGCCATCGGCGCCAGCCAAAACTCGCTGTATATACGTGACGCTATCTTCGGGAGCCCAATCCGCTATCTCAATATGAAGGTATCCGTCATCTACGTGCGCGATCTGCGTTGTTATCAGGACCCTACAGAGGTTCTGGCGGGATACGATTCCTTGGATGGCCTCGCGGTCCCGCACCCCATCGAGTATTAGAAGCATTGATGGGTTATGTGGAAGCGTCGGCGCGGCTGGGGCGCCGCGGTTAGGGAGAGCGCCGGCCACCGAAATATCCGGACTGGCCGCTCCGGCGAGTTCGTTGAGCGCATGTATCAGCGCTGCCCGGCTTTCCACGTTGATAAGAACAGGGGTGAGGGAACCAGAGGATCGGGCGGCCACCTCCAAAGCCAGGCTTGTCTTGCCACAGCCCGTCACTCCGTGGAATACGACCGGAGCGACACGGTCGGATTCGCCGATTCGCAGAGCATGCAGCGCCCGCGCCAACTCGTTCTTTCGACCTGTAAAGAGCGGGTCTGGCTCCCAAGGTTGGCCCTCGGTCCGAGGTGCCCGAGCGTCGCGTCTATCGCTTTCGGCAAGTATGGTGTTCCGAAGGTCTGCTGCCGACAGATATCGTCTACTTACATCGTCGTGCCTGAGTTTCCGGTTCAGATCACGTAAAGTAGCGGCCACGGGCGCGGGCGCGGCTACGGATCGGCGCGCAGGCGGAACGTCGGTGCCCGCCTCACGTATCCTCCCCACGAAATGCTCATAGCATTCGTACGCCCAACGTCCCGGGCGCCCCGCTTCTGCCAGATACTCCTGCATCCGACGTACATTGCTGTCGGTGATATGCGGCCGGGCAGGCAAGGGGTCCCGAAGAAACTCAAGCGCCGAAAGGAAATCGGAAGCGTCATCTTTTCGCAGACCGAACTCATTGATGAGAATAGCTGTCGCTCGCTGATGATCCACAGACTCGCGGGTCATACACGCGCGGTGAATCGCGTATGCCTCGGCGCCTTGGGCGCCGGAGTTGCTGACAAATGCCACCGAGCAAGGTATGGCGGCCTTACGCCAGTTTTGATAAAGCCCGGTAATAACCTTATCGTTCCGTAGCGCCGCGAGCGTCCAGCCTACGCTACTCGACTGGTTCGGCTCGCGATGCTTGACAGACACCAGCTCGGGGTCGCCGGTCTTGCTCAGTATAACGAAGTCGGTGGTCTTTTCCACCAGGACGCCGAGAAGATCCTGGCTGCGCAGTCCTTGTAGGACCCACCAAGCCACACACTCATCCTGGTAGTCGAATCGCGCGCGCGTGGGTGGAGCGGTATTTTTAACGTCGGTCCCAACCTGGTACACAGCTTCTGGGATACCGAACTCGCCGACCTGGTCACCTGCCGATGTGGGCCCTCCGCCACTCACCAGCCGACATTAACGCGTCTGAACGTCGGGCGTAAGCAAATCGCCAGAGTCAGCGCGCGGGCGACACCCACGGCAACACCCTCAGGCAACCGTGTCCTCGTCCCCCGGTGCGACGTCCAGTTGGTCCTGCGTCAACCCGAGAACGCCGGTCAGGTACGACCTGGCCACCGGACGCGGGTCAAGTCCGCGCCGCGCAGGCGAGCGCCTGCGCGGCGCCAGCCCGTGGGCTCCAGCCGCGTAGCAGCACGATGTCGACAGCCTCGATGTCGTCGAGCGCCGGCTCCGTCCTCGTAACTGACCGCAAGCTGCGCCCGGCTGGCGGACCCACGCTGGCATGGTTGGCCACCGGTGTTGCTGGAGCAAGACGGCTATGCCTTCGGCCCTGGATGGCGTTGTGACAGCTCCGGTCTCGCTTCGAGCCGCTGGCGGCCCCTGCGCACACCAGAGCGCTGGCGGGCGCGACACACGGATCACCTCTCACAGCACGTGGATCAACTTCACCGGCGCACAGCTCCGTGGCAACGGATACCTGCTGGGCGGCAGGCACAACTTTGTCCCCTACCCTGGCCAGCACTGTCTTTATCGACAGTGCCTCACCCATCAGTTAGCGTCCTTGTCATGAGTCGCGCGGACAGCGGAAACCGTGAGCATGGTGACCTCGTGGGCATCGGATACCTGATGGATCGCCTCCGGCGATCCCGGACCCGCTGCTATCAGCTCACCCAGCGCCCCAACTTCCCGACGCCTGCTGGCGAGACTGGGCTTGGACGCGTCTGGCGCAAGGTCGACATGGACGAGTGGATCAACGCCCATCGCCCGGCGGCGCAGACCGCCTCCTCCCCCAACAAGCTGCCGGCACATGCCGCGACCCGTTCCGGCGATTGACCAGATCACCTAGTGAACTCATACTCTGAGCGGCCGGCAGCCTTCCCCCCGTAGGCTGCCGGCCTTCGCGCTTCCGGGAAGCGACCGCTGGTTCCGGCGGTCAACCGGCTACAGCAGCAGATCGGCAGCCTCGACGAGATCCCGCCCTGCGGTCATGTCGATTGTCATCTGCTTCCGAGCACGCGAAGGACTGGGCGTTGTACGTCGATGCTTAGCATCTGGCGGACGCGTGGAACGTCCCAGGCGAGTTCGCGAGCGAGGTCGCTGATCGTCAGTCCGTGGTCGCAGGCGAGCTCGAATGCCTGGGCCAGGAGGGCAGGCAGCTCGCCGGGATAGCCGGCCGGAGGTTCGGCGGCGAAGCCCGGTTGGCCCTCCAGGCTGTGGAGGCGTTGATAGGCGCGGCTGGCCGAGGAGTCCGACAGAAGGCCGAGTTCGCGGCAGCGGTAGATCAGGGACTTGACGGACACGCCCCAGGTGCCACGCAGCTGGGAGAGCCTGTGTAGATCGGCTCGGCCAGGGAGCTGCGGCAGGATCGCGTCGCGGGGAGTGAGGAACTCGGCGGCGAAGGTGTCCGCTTCCCGTTCCTGGGTGATGTCGCCGGGATTGGCCTCGCCGTGCAGGACGAGGTGACCGAGCTCGTGGGCGGCGCTGAACCGGTGGCGGTAGACGTCGTCGGTCCGATTCGGTGTCAGCACGATCACCGGGCGGGGAAGCCGTGACGTGGAGAACGCGTCGACCGACCGCATGTCGTCGTCGCGCTGGGGTGCGTGCACGACGATTCCGTGTGCCTCCAGGCGCCGCACCAGATGTGTGATCGGCCCGCTGCCCAGCCCCCACGCGCCGCGCAGGGCGCGGGCGGCGGCGGCCGGGTCGGTGGGGAGCGCGGTGCCGGGATGCACTTCCCCGCCGCTGAACCCGGGGAGGTCGACCGGAGGGAGCTGGACGCGTTTCTCCAGCGCGTAGGCGAGTTCCCAGACCTGTTCGGTCAGGGCGATGGCCTTCGCACGCTGGTAGGCGCGGGTGTTGCGCAGGCTGCGGAAATGCGCCGCCGAGGAGTCCAGCCGCGCGTGGGGCCGGCCGATCATGAAGAACGTCAACGGCACACCGAGAACGTCGGCGACGCGCGGCAGGAGGTCTGCCCGGGGACGGTTCGTGCCCGTCTCATACTGGCTGACCGCCGCCGGCGTCACCCCGAGCTCGTCCGCGAGCCGCCGCTTGGTCATCCCGGCGAGATGACGTGCCTGTGTCAACCGAGTCGGGTCAAACGCCTCGTGCACCTCAGCCGGCGACGGCATCCCCGCGCGACCGGTGCGGGCAACACGGGTACCGACAGCGGTGAACAGAGGCGGTTGGATGTCTCTACTCATCGCCGTCTTCAGCCGCCGGGTCGGCTTCCTCGACCTCTGAGGACGGGAGCTGCGTGGGCTCGGCCCGCGGAGTCATCCCCAGCGGTGGCAGATCACCCTGGGCGAAGCCCGCCACCGTGTCCAACGTCCCGGTCGGACGAAGGTCACCGCGACGCCCATCGGCCGTGCCCGAGGCCGCGATGCTCATGTCGAGCCGCTCAGGCGACCAGACCATGGCGCCGTCGTCCTCCAACGCCGTCGGCGTGCCCCACCAGGCGCCGAGCACCTCATCGCTGTCCGCGTTGGCCACCCATCCCACGTAGATCACCACAAGGTTCTCCACCGTCGCCGCCGCGGCAGCCTCGGCAACCGTCGGACCCGCCGTGTCAGCCGACTCGGTCGGCCTCGTCGCGCCGTCGTCCACACCGGCCGCGTCCTCCGAGCCAACCACGTCGAACAACGTCGGGGCGGGTCGCACACCGTTGTTCCGGGCGACCTCGTGGGGGATCTTGTTGCTGAGCTTCGCGCTGGCGATCGGCACCTTCAGCGATGTGGCGTGCCGGAACGGGATCAGCACCCGCCCGTTGATCACAGCCAGGCTATACGAGGCGCCCTTGGGCCTATGCGCCTGATACCCGGGCAGCTTCGCCAGCTCGAACTGCTTGATGACCAGGCGGTAGCGCGTAGCCCACATGCTGCCGTAGGCCCGCCTGTCCGCGGCTCCCTCGCGCTCGGCTGCCTGCTGCACCAACCGAGCCGCCTGCTGAGCCCGCACCAGGCCGGTGACCACGTGACGAACCACGTCCGCCGCGTGCTCGCCGAACTGCTCGACGGCCCACCGCGACGGCGCGACCTCACCAGCCATGGCCCCTCCGTAGGACAGCCCACTTCATGAACATGGATCAACCTACCACGGGCGCTTAACTTTTCCGCACCTACCGCCCGGTGCCGTGCCGGGCAGTCAGCGGGATCAGGACGCGCGGCTGGGTTGCCACCTACGCGACTCGGGAGCGGCGAGCTTCGCGGCCAGCCTGTTCAACATCACACAGCGGGACACGCCAGACGGTGTCGCCCTCGTCGCGGACGAAGACGTCACGCAGGCGGTGCTGTCCGCGCTGCGTTTCCTGGCCGAGCACGCCCGCGACCGCGCCGGCACCGCAGGAACCGCATCCGTTTCCGCCACGCTCACCCCGCCCAACGGCTACCACACATTGGCGTTGGCCGACGTCGGCTCGTCCTTCCGAGACCGCCTGGGTATCCGAGCGGTGGCGCCTCCCATCACCTCGATCAGCATCGGCGACATCGACGACATGGCCGCCAGCCGACCCGGTCTGATCTCCGCGGCGCACCGGCTGATCGAGGGACTGGCCCACCACTTCGGCATGCCAGAACCCCGCCAGACCACACCCGACGGCCAGCTACGGGCCCGCGGCTGGTCCACCCACCGGACCGCCGATTTGACGGCATGGGCCGACTCAATCGATGTCAGCGTCGTCTGAACTGCTGCGGCGGCCGAAGTACCGGGCGGGACGCCGGGCGTATCGATCACTACTACAGGTTGCCGACGATAAGCGACGATCTACACCTGCCGGCTGACTGGGTGCAGCACGACGACCGGCCGAGCCCACTCTGCCCGGTCTGCCATATCGACCACCTGGCCGTAGACAGCACCTCGGACCTGCCGTCCACTTCCTACGGTCGAGGAACGGCTGGCCGTTAAGGCTGCGGTAACAGCATCGCCGCGTGTTCAGCTACGAGTCGCGACAGACCGGGCCGGTACGGTTCGCTTAGTCTTCCGGGGTGCCTACCGCCGTGGATCTGCGTGAGCTCCTGGTTCGCCTCGCGGACCGCCGTCCCGGGCGGACCGAGGCGAACGTGCAGAGCGACCTGCACATGCTGCTGACGGTCGCTCCGCTCGATCTCGGCGATGGCGATCTTGAGGAGATCGTTCTGGAGTCGCCGGCGGGCCAGCGGCGCCGGATCGACGTGGAGACCGGCTTCACCGTCTTCGAGGTCAAACGCGACCTGCGGGTCGGCAACGTCCGGGCGGACGCGGTGACGCAGCTGGCCGGCTACGTCGCCGGCCGGGTCCGCGAAACCGGGCAGCGCTACGTCGGGGTTCTCACCGACGGCGCCGAGTGGCACCTCTACCACCTGGTCGGCGGCCAGATGTCGCTGGTCTCGTCGTTCACCCTGGACGTCCGCGACCCGCAGGTCGAGCTGTTCTGCGTATGGCTCGAAGGGGTGCTCGCGACCGGCCAGCGGATCGTGCCCACGCCCCGGGAGATCGAGCGGCGCCTCGGCGCGGACAGCTCCGCGCACGCACTCGACGCCGCGGACCTGCGGGCGCTCTACGCCCGCCACCGCGACTTGCCGACGGTCAAACTCAAACGACAGCTGTGGGCAAAGCTGCTGACGACCGCGCTGGGCACCAGCTTCCGCGACGAGGAGGAGCTGTTCGTCGAACACACCCTGCTGGTGATGACCGCCGAGATCATCAGCCACGCGGTGATGGGGTTCGACCCGGCCGACCCGACCCACAGCCCGGCGACCCTGCTCGGCGGCGGCCGATTTGCCGAGGCGCAGATCGGCGGGGTTGTAGAGGCCGACTTCTTCGACTGGCCCGCTGAGGTCGACGGCGGCGGCGCCCTGGTACGCGCGATGGCCCGTCGGCTGAGCCGGTTTGCCTGGTCGCAGGTCGAGCACGACGTGATGAAGGTGCTCTACGAGTCGGTCATCTCCGCCGACCAGCGACACCGCCTCGGCGAGTACTACACCCCGGACTGGCTCGCCGAGGCGGTCGTGGCCGAGGCCGTCGATGACCCGCTGCACCAGCGGGTGCTCGACCCCAGCTGCGGGTCGGGCACGTTCCTGTTCCATGCCGTGCGCCGCTATCTCGCCGCCGCCGAGACTGCTGAGCTCGGCGGACCGGAGGCGATCGAGGGCGTTACCCGGTCGGTCGCCGGCATCGACGTGCACCCGGTCGCGGTGACCTTCGCCCGGGTCACCTACCTGCTCGCGATCGGGATGGACCGGCTCCAGGCCGACGACCGGCCGCCGTTCTCCGTCCCGGTCTATCTGGGCGACAGCATGCAGTGGGGCCAGCAGCGCACCCTGCTGGCCGCCGACATGCTGACCGTGCCCACCGACGACGGCGCGCAGCTGTTCGCCAACGAGCTACAGTTCCCCAACCGGCTCCTCGCCGACGCCGGCCGGTTCGACCGGCTTGTCTCCGAACTGGCTGACCGCGCCGCGAACCGTCCGGCCGGCAGCCCGCCGCCGCCCCTGACCGCCGTGTTCCGGCTCTACGCCGTGCTCCCCGACGACCAGGAGCCGGTCGCGCGCACGTTCGCCACGATGTGCGAGCTGCACGATGCTGGGCGCGACCACATCTGGGGCTACTACGTCCGCAACCTCGCCCGTCCCGTCTGGCAAGCCCGCGGCGAGAACCGGGTCGACGTGCTTGTCGGCAACCCGCCGTGGCTGGCCTACCGGTTCATGCCCGAAGCGACCAAGGCCGACTTCCGGGCGATGAGCGACGACCGCGGCTTCTGGGCCGGCGCGGCGGTCGCCACCCACCAGGACCTCTCCGGCCTGTTCGTCGCCCGCGCCGCCGAGCTCTACCTCAAGACCAGCGGGAAGTTCGGCTTTGTGCTGCCGCTGGCCACCCTGTCGCGGCGCCAGTTCGCCGGCTTCCGGACCGGCAAGTGGAGCACACCTTTGGACAGCGTCGTCGCCGCCTTCGACGCCGCCTGGGACCTGCACGCGGTCAAGCCGTCGTTCTTCCCGGTCCCCGCCTGCGTCCTGTTCGGCCATCGTGCCCCGGTCGATCCGAAGCCACTGGCCACGCCCGCGCAGTCCTGGTCGGGCCGCCTGGCCGGGCGCAACATCTCCCTCGCCGAGGCGCTGCCCGCCCTCACCCGCAGCGAGGGCGGGGCCGCGACCGAAGCCGGGCCCCGGTCCCCGTATGCGTCTCGGTTCGCCCAAGGCGCCAGCCTCGTGCCCCGAGTGCTCGTCCTCGTCGAGCCCGCGCCGTCCAGTCCTCTGGGAGCCGGCGCCGGCCGACGGGCCGTGCGCAGCCAGCGCAGTGCCAACGAGAAGAAGCCGTGGAAGGATCTCGCCCCTCTCACCGGCAACGTCGAGCGGCCGTTCGTCCGGCCCGTGCACCTCGGCCACACCGTGCTGCCGTTCCGCACGCTCGCTCCGCACCTGGCGGTGATCCCCTGGGACGGGCAGCGTCTCCTCGACGGCACGGACGACCGGCTTGATCTCTACCCGGGCCTCGCCGGCTGGTGGCGGAGCGCCGAACGGATCTGGGCGGCCCACCGCGCCAGCCCCGGTATGAGCCTGCTGGACCAGATCGACTACCGACGCAAACTGCGCGGGCAGCTCCCGGCTACCTCCCACCGGGTCGTCTATGCCAAAGGCGGCATGTACATGGCGGCGGCCATCATCAGCGACCCGAACGCCGTCATCGACCACAAGCTCTACTGGGCAACCGCCGCCGACATCGACGAGGCCCGCTACCTGACCGCAGTCCTCAACAGCGCCACGCTTCTTGAGATGGTCCGGCCGTTGCAGTCCCGGGGCGAGCACAACCCCCGCGACTTCGACAAGTACGTCTTCCAGGTGCCGATCCCCCTGTACAACGCCGACGCCGAGCAACACCGCGAACTCGCCGGCCTCGCTGAACGCGCCGAAGCAGTCGCCACCGCCATCGAACTACCCGCCGTGTCCTTCCAGGCCCAGCGCCGCCGAATCCGTCAAGCCCTGGAGGAGGATGGAGTCGCGCAAAAGATCGACGACACCGTCCGGCTCCTGCTCACTCCTGCCGGCTAACACGGATGGCAAGCACCTGCCGCCCGCGCAACCCCGCCGCGACCCCGCTTCCTTCCCGCACTCAGGGCGTTCGTACTAACGCTCGGCTGGGCGATGCCTCTCGACGAGATCTTCAGGGGGGGCGGGCGGCATGCATTCCCTCCCACCGCCCATAGGAACACTATGTGCCGTACTTCACATGCGAACGGTAGGCTCGTCGGCGTCGGGTCGGTCGGCTGGCCACATGGTCGTTCGGCGGGGGGCCGGACAGTCGGCGCGGCGTGGTGAGGGTGGAGATGGAGCAGTACGTAGAGGGTCTGCGTTGTCAGGACGTCCACGCCGGGCTCCGGACGGTGGACCCGAACTCTCCGGGCCTGGTGCCGTTGAAGAACACCCGCCTGGTCGGGATGGCCGCCGATGTGGCCGCCCTGATCCGTGACCGGCATCTGATCCCGGACGTGAGCGCGCTGGAGGCCGTGGCCGTCAGCGAGCTGGACGTGGCGCCGCATGCCTTCGAGCGGGTCTTGGACCTCCTTGAAGAGGCTGGCTTCGTGGAGCTAACCCGCGACGCGGCTGGGCAGGTCACCGGGCTGACTGAGGGCGTACCGGTTTATCACGACCTGTACGACGACCTCGGAGGGCGGTGGCGTGCGCTCAGACCGCGGCAGTTCGAGGAGCAGATGCTCGCCGTGGTGGACCGCCTCGCCAGTGGCCCAGTACCCGTTGAGGTTCTCGCCGATGCTGTCAACCTCAGCACAGCTGACTCCGGTCGATTGGTCGCCATCGGGCGGGAGTCCGGGTTGCTGCGTACGGTGGCGACGATCGACGGGGAGATCGCCTACTCGCCGTTCACGGCCTTCGAGCACCCGGACGTTCTTGACGAACTGCTCACCGCCCACGGCCCGGATCGGATGCTCGTCGAGTTCGACGCCCTGAAGAAGCATCAAGGGCTGGCGATCACACAGGAGGAGTTCCCGCTCCTGGTTGACGCGGTCGCCCGCGGTCTGGTGCCCGCGCCGACCGTCCAGTTGCCGGACGAGACGATGCGGGCATTCGCGACACTGCCCTACAGCCTGGATCGTGAGCTGCTGGTGACGCGGAAGCCAGTGCTGGACAAGGCTCTTGCGATCATTGCGTGCGTGCGATGCGCTGAGGACTTCGGCGGGTTCAGCAGCGTCAGCAACGCGGTATACCTCATCACAGCCTTGCTTGAGGAGGGCAGCCTCAACCCTCACGGGTCCTCGGAGCGCCAGTACCAGCTGATGCGCAACCGGGGGATCATCTCCTTCGGCCCTGACGACGTGTCCTGGGGACGGTGGGTGCGACCGACCCTCATCGACACGCCCGACAACCGGGAGGCGTTAACCATCGCGCGGGACATGCTGCTGGCTGGCGAGCCCATGGTGGCGGGCCGCCAGGCGTCAGAGCAGGTACGCGATCTTCTGTCGCTGGACGCCCGGTACTTGCAGCCGCTCCAGACCGCGGCACGCACGCGCAAGCAGGTCCGGATTCCGGATCGGGAGTACGCCAAGGTGTTCGACGCGTTGATGGGGCGGGGAGCGTTGTGAGCGAACTGGACCTGGAGCAGAAGGGCGCCGTGCGGCGGCTGCTGTGGCGGATGGGGTTCGCCACGCGTGTGGACGTCCCGCTGCGCGCCTACGTGCCGGCCCGCCGGGGCCGACCAGACTTCGAGTCGTACACCGATCTTGATGTCCTGGCCATCACGATCGCTCCCGGCTTCCGGGTACACACTGCCATCGCCGACTGCAAGAGCACCTCCAAGGCAACTACGGAGCGGATGTTCTGGATACGCGGGGTAGGTGACTTCTTCGGCGCCGACGCCGCCTACATGGTCCGTCCGACCAAGGTCACCGACGCCTCGCGGCAGCTCGCCGCCCGGCTGAAGATCGCTGTTTTGACCGGCGATGACCTTACCGCGCTTGAGGTCCAGCACCCGATCGAACTCGATCTGACCGATGCGCCGCTGGCTCGACTGTTCGACCCCGTTCAGATCGAGCAGTACCTGAAGGCGTTCACAGGGTTGGACCGCAAGCTCGACCCGTTGCTGGAATATCGGCAGTTCGACTACTGGGTCTACGAACCGTACCGCAACCTCACCCAGATGGTGAGCCACCTCGCGGACGCCTCCGTCGCTCTCGACCCGGCGAACCCGCTGCACGCCGCCCTGCTGCTCGACTGCTCGTGGCTGTTCCTACTCACGGTCTCCCGCGCCGTCGAACATATCCGAGCCACCCACGCCGCAGATGTACGGACCTGCCTGATCGAGTACTTTGTCGGTGGCCAGGTCGCCTTCCGCGAGAAGACACAGTTGCTCGAACAGCTACGCCGGGTCCTGCCCCCGGCAGCTGAATCCAGCGCGCAAGTGCTGCCGACCTGGTTCGGTCAACTGCTCGAACTTGTCGGACGGTTCAGCCGCTCGCCGGCCACTTGCCTTCCCGCCCTGCGCTACGCCGAGATGCTCAGCGCCGCGCTCGTCGCCCGCAAGCGCACCACTATACTGAAGGCGTTCGCCGGCAACACCGACCCGATCGCTGCCAAACTCCTTGCCGACATCGTCGGGTTTCTGGTCGCCTCCGCCGGCCTGGACCCAAACTTCCGGGCCATGGCCCGAGAACTCCTCGTCCACGACCTGACCGGCGGTGACCGGCGCGACCCGCAGGCTGCAACGCCAGCCGTGGAAGCCGACAGGAACTCGCAGCTGACGCTCCTGCCCGACGACGTGATTCGATAGGCCGATCTCGGCGCGACGGATCAGGCAGATTCGGAGGCCAACTCCAGGCAGAGAAAGACTCGACGCCCGCACCAGATGGCCCTGACCAATCGAAACCCAGTGAGTTGCGCCCGTGTCGGGACGGGGGCGGGCCGGAGGGGTGACCTGGTAGCCGAGGCTGGCGAGCTGGTCGAGGAGGCGGCTGACGTTGCGGGCCTTGGCGCGGTCGTCGAGCCGGTTGACGAAGTGGTCAGGACCAAGATCGTGGTAGGGCTGGCCGGCGGTGAGCATGACCCAGACGGAGATGAGGATCGAGTGGCCGACGGCGACGAGGGCGCGTTTCTTGCCGCGGCGGGCGGCGAGGCGCCGGTAGCGGGCCGCGAGGTAGGTGCCCTTCGTGCGGCTGGCGGCGATCGCGACCTGGCCGAGGGCGGCCTTGAGCCAGGGTCGCCGTGGCGGGTCGGCCCGCTTCTGGCGATGGCGGCGGACTGGTTGTTGCCGGGACACATCCCAGCCGAGGACGCCAGGGCGGCGGCCGTCGGAAAGCGGTCATGTCGGCGCCGATCTCGGCGAGGATGACCTGCGCAGTGCGCCCCCTGGCCCCGGGGACCGTCTCGATCAAGTCGAGCTGGCGGCGAAAGGGACGGGTCGAGCGGTGAGCGCCAGCCCACCACCGACGAGGCCGGGCTCATCGCGGTCAAACTGGCCGAAGCACGCCGCCTGTTCACCACGCTCTTGGCCGACACCACCGCGACCACCAAACAGATCCTCACATGCTCCCGCTGGCGACGACGCCACCAGCACCGAGCCCGCACCGCCCACTACTGTCAGACCCGAAACCGCAGACCACAGCCCCCGTCTATGGCACCAGGGCGACGGGGCCTGCCAGACCATTGCGTAACGGCGGCGACCCTCCGGCGAGGCACTTCGTCACGGTGTCGGCACCTCGAACTGCCCACCGCGTGACGGAATGCCGACCTGGCGGATTCACCGCCGGCGGCACGGACCAACTGGCGTGGGGCGGTTTCAGTCGTCGCGCCCGGCTCCGCGATCGGGTGCGCTCATGTCCCCCGTCCCGGGCGTGCCATCGGCAAGCCCGTAGCGCAGGTACACGATGCCCTTCGGACTGGCTACCGGCGGTTCGAGGAGTGTGACGTTCGTCGCACGGGCCTCCTCGGCCTCGGCCGCCTTCTCGGCCACGACGGCACGTGCCCGCTCAAGGAGGGCGGGATCACCCGCCTCCTCGATCAGCGCCATCAGAGCTCTGGCCCGCCCCCAGCCCTCACGCGACCGAATCATCGACTCGACCCGTTCCTTGCCCCGCGCGGACCGCCGCTGGACTTCCGCGTCAAGCGTCCACCCGATGCCGGCGAAAGACCCGAGGAGCATGAACGTACTGAGCGTCGCCTTGTAGAAGAGTTCCTCGCCGGTCCGGCGCGAGCAGATGAGTCCGGTCGCCGGCCAAGCGGCGCCGTACTCCCACAAGATCAGCGCCACCGTCGCGGTCGGCTCCGTCTGGAAGGCGATCTTCATCCGGTCGACCGCACGCCGCATCCGGTCGAGCCGTGACGTGTCGTCGAAGCCTTCCAGCCCGAACGCAGCCGGCTTGAGTTCGATGTAGGTGTCGAACCCGGACAGCCGGAAGTCCGGCAACCACTGGCCGTCTGGCCCGGCGAAGCACATCGGCTCGTACTCCCACTTGAAACCATGCCGGTCGAGCCAGCCAGCGAAGTCGGCCTCAAGTCGTGACCGCATCTGCGTACCCGCATACATGGTGGGCCGTGCCTGCACCGGAGGCGGATCGACCACCGTCAGACCTCCTGCTGGATGAGTGCGCCGAACAGCCGCGCACCAGTCCCCTCGCCCAGCGCCGCCGCGGTCGCGTGCATGAGGTCGAGATCAGCGCGCGGCGAGGCTGCGGCTGAGCACGCGCAGCACCGATGATCTTAACCTCTGATCGGTTTCTGGGCTTAGCCTCGGTATGGTGACCGCCACTCCGGCGAGCCCCGACACGCCGCTGCCAGAGCTGCTCGTCCGCTGCCGCAGGATGTTGGCGTTGCAGCGCACCACGATGCAGCGGGACGTCGAGTCCTACGCCGCAGCGCCGGCGCCGGACAGTCCCTTCCGGCGCGACGAAGTGGCGTGGAAGGACGCGCCGCACAGGCGCCGTGCTCACCAGCGACGGCTCTGGCTCGGCACGCTGCAAGTCTCCCGCCTACTCGTGGCCAGCGTGATCGATCATCTGAATGCTGCTGAACGGCTACTGGACGGGCCCTCGATCTTCCTGTGGGCGCCGTCCACCGTGATCCGAGTGGCGTGCGAGGCATCAGCGAAGGTCGCCTATCTGCTCGACCCGCAGCTTCCCTATCAGCTACGAATCACGCGGGGAGCCGGCTTGCTGCTCGACAGCGCCGAAGCGCGCCTCAAAGCGGCTGCCAACGTCACCGGGACCGTCCCGAACGCCGTCGAGCAAGCCACCCGGGAGCGCGACCAGATCCTCGACCGGATCACCCGTGCCGGCATCGTCGTGAACGGCAGCAAACCACTGACCTCGCCAGCCGGAGACCGGATGGCTCGCACTCCACAACTGACCACGTTGGTCACCGAGCATTTTCCGGGAAGGCCAAGCCTTTACCAGGCGGCGTCCGGCGTCGTGCACAGCAACGCGTGGATGCTCACCGGCGCCGTGACCTCGCCACCCTCGCAACCCGACCTGGTCCTAGAGCCGGACCTCATGGAACTGGGCGCGATGACGCTCGCAGGACTCGACGCCGCGAACGTCGTCGATACCGCCTACGCCCGCTACTACGGCCACGACCCACGCAGTGCAACCGTCGCCTGGCAGCAGCGCACCCGTGCCATCGATGAGCTAATGAACGTCCACTTCCTCAGCCCTAGCCGACCCGTTCGTCCCGTCCACCCAACGACGTAGTGTCCGCTTCCTCTATCCATCCTCCGCTTGCCGGGGGTAAATGCGCAGCCACATCCCGGGCGACGGGCCGCGTCCGCCGGCATGCTAGGCCGAGGCTCCTTGAGGCCCCGTGCCCACCGGTGCCAGGCACTCGTGGGCACGGGGACCACCGCATTGCCTCAGATCACACCGGCTGCTGGGGCTCCTCTTCGACGAGGTCTGTGGCGCCTTCGATCTGGCTGTGGATGTCGCTGCGCAGCCGCGCGACCAGCCTCCGCGCTGTAGGAGTGCCCACGTGCAGGCGTTTGCGGAGCGTCTCCGCGGAGATCGGCCGCTGATTCTGCTGCCAATGCAACACGTCCTCGGCCCGAGCTCGATGCAGCAAATCCTGCTCGCGCGCCCTATTGTCCACCCGACGCCGCTCCTTCGTCGCCGAGCGCGCCTCGGTAACGGCCGGGCCGTCCTCCTGCCCGCGCTGTTCCGCCACCACGCGACCATCCGCCACATCCGCCACATGCGGCTCCCGTGGCGCGGCCCCCGTCCCAGCAGGCCGCATGGCATGGAGTAGACCCGACCCCACCTCCGCCCATCCGATCAACAACAAAGGGCCAACGGCATCGAACGCCGCCTTGCCCAGATTCCCGGCCGCAATAGGCTCGGCGATATTGAGCGCCAGCGTCACCACGCTCGCGAACACGAGAAGTCGACGAGCGGGCCGGATCTCCTCACGAGGCGCGCCCCGCAGCGCAAGCTCCCGAATCGCGACAAGCAGGCCAAGCACGGACAAATCCACCGCGGGCGCGACCAACGGCGCCACATAGGCCGGCACACCCAGCCGCAGACCAAGCAGCCAGACATTGCCGAACCCAAACAAAAAGGTCAGACCGACCACCGCACCAATGATCACGGTGACCGCCCGGAACGCTACACTACGCCCGTCCACACCAGGCGCCGAGACAGGAGGCGTCGTGGTCATCGCGCACCACGCGGAACATCGAAACTGGCCTCCACGACCAGTTCCCCGGTAGGAACCCCCAGGTCAGCGCCTCCCCCTTCTACGAGGTTCCCCGCCGGGGGCACGTACTGCATCCACGCGGTGAGAGCGCCGTGTGGTGGTTGTACGTGCTGCGGCGGTGTTGGCGGCCACCTCCGCGAGGTCGGTGACTGTGTCGAGGTCTGCGACCGGGATTTTGATCATCATGTGTACCTCCTGTTTCTCGTGGTCGAGGTGTACGGTGAGCTGGGTGATCTCGTAGAGGCGTCGCTGGAGCGCTTCTGGGGCTTTGTCGAGCGTGAGGGTGAGCGTCGGTAGGGCGTCGAGGAGGGCGAGGCTGTCGGGGCCTGGCTGGTCGGGTTCGGCGGCGTCGGCCGTGTCGAGTTCCTGGATCCTCGTGAGAGCGGTTCTGCGTTCGGTGTCGAGTTGGTTGTAGGCGGCTCGCAGTCCCTGGGTGAACGGGTCGTCGGGGTCGCCGTCCTGGGCTTGGCGGAGCAGGTTGGCCTGCCGGCGACCAAGGTCGTCGATCTTCTTCTGAAGCCTGCCTCGCTCGACCGCCCGTTCCTGGGTCGCGCGGTTGTCGTAGGTCGCGAGCTCCGCGGTCAGCAGGGCGATCCGGCTACGCCCGAAGACACGCTCGGCGTAGAAACCGGTAATCGCGGCTTCGAGGACGTCTTCGCGGATCCGCACGGTCTTGGGTGGAGCGTTCCCGATTTAGTAGACAG
>NZ_CDXDOR010000006.1:75342-76260 GCF_978021225.1 Frankia sp. CeTa3Moorea
TGCCATGCGTAACGCGTCGAGGACCAGGCCGGCGCGCAGGTGGTTGTCGACGGCCCAGCCGACGACTTTCCGCGAGAATGCGTCGATCACCGAGGCGACATAGCACCAGCCTTCTCCGGTGCGCACATATGTTATGTCGCCGTACCACAATTCATTTGGCCTCTTCGCGGTGAAGTCCCGGCCGACGAGGTCGGGCAGCGACGAGGGCTCGGCGGCCTGGACGGTCGTGAGGTGCCTGCGGGGCCGCGGGTGCACGCTGACCAGACCCAGCTGGGCCATGAGCCGCTGGACCCGCTTGTAGGCGACCCGGACGCCCTGGCGGCGGAGGTCGGCGAAGATCCGCCGCACGCCGTACCGGCCGTGGCGCGCGTCGAAAATCGCCCGGATCTTCGTGGACAAGGTGATGTCGTCCCGCTCGCGTTTCGACGGTCCGCGGTTCTTCCAAGCGTAGTAGCCGGCGCGGGAGACGCCGAGGTTCCGGCACAGGTAGTCGACGGGGAACGTGTTCACACCGTCGGCGGGAGCAGGCTTCTTCGGGGCGTGGGCCGAGATGAACTCGAACCTCACTTCTAGTCGCTCGCGAAGAAGCTCGCGACTTTTTTAAGAAAGCGTTGTTCATCTGCAGCTGTGCGTTCTTCTTCCGTAGCTCCTCGAGTTCGGCGCGCTCGGACACCGATAGCGGCCGCTCCTTGCCCTCGTCGGAATCCTTTGCTTTCTTCACCCACTACCCCAAGCTCGTCTCGTTGATCCCAAGGCTCTTCGCCACCTCGGCGATCGTACGGTCCGAACCAAGGACGAGAGCGACCGCCTCGTCCTTGTACTCCTGGGTGAACTTCCTCCGCGTCGATCCCATCCCTGGATCTCCCTGGTAGTCAGTGGACTTTACGTCGACTGTCTACGAGATCGGGATCGCTTCAG
>NZ_CDXDOR010000006.1:76527-77577 GCF_978021225.1 Frankia sp. CeTa3Moorea
TTACGGCCCACCGGGCCGGCGAACCAGCCAGCCTCCACCGGGACCAGCCCTGATCGCGTCCAAGACGGTCGCCATCGGGCCTACCCGCGGGGCGCATCCGGCCGCGTCAGAGAAACGGCGATCGACCGAGGTCCCGCGCTAACCCGCGTGGCGGATCGAGCCTTCGAAGTAGATGCGACAAAGTTGCGCCTGAGGCTACGCTCGCGTCGATGACAACCAGCGCATCCGAGCCTGCGGGGCATATGCCGACCGCCGGCGACCCCGCAGCCACCCGCCGGATCTTCGGCCCGCTGGCCGAGTCCTGGGACAGGCACAGCCAGCCCGACGGGATCCTGGTGCACTGGGCCGTCAACCTGACCCGCGTCCAACCCGGCGACCTGGTCCTCGACGTCGGCTGCGGCACCGGCGTGGCCCAGCCCGCGCTACGCGCGGCCACCGGCGCCCACGGCCGGCTACTCGGCGTCGACGTGACCGAGGAGATGCTGCGCGCCGCCACCCACCTGGGCCGCGACCGGCTCGCCCACCTGGTCCTCGCCGACGCCTGCCACCTTCCCCTGCCAGACAGCACCGCGAACGTCGTCTTCGCCGGCGGCCTCCTACCCCACCTGCACCATCCAGCACGAGCCCTCGCCGAGTTCCGCCGCGTAGCCCGCCCCACCGCCCGACTAGCGATCTTCCACCCGCTCTCCCGGACACGACAGCCCGGTTTCCCAATCCGGCGTTGCGGCTGCTGCTCGGGGTGCTGGCCGTCGCGCTGGCGATCGTCTGTCTGGCTGAGGCGACCTGACCGTTCGGTGGTGCGACCTGCCGCACCTGGGGCGTCCGGGCTTGATGGGGGCCCCGGTGTGAAGAACAGGTGCGACGCTGCGCCGTGGTGGGTGCGCGCGGCGCTGGCCGTCGTCAACGCATTGGCTGTGGGTTCGCGGGCTGGCTATGCGGCGTGGCGTCCGGCTGGCCGTAGGGGTGTGCTCGTAGTACTGGCCTGGCGCGGGCGGTCGCCGGGCCGGTGGGGTGGGGCGGTGTGGGGTTCGGTGTCCGGGTGGCGTGCGG
>NZ_CDXDOR010000007.1:0-23643 GCF_978021225.1 Frankia sp. CeTa3Moorea
CGACCCCAGGCCCGACCCCAGCCGGGGGGCTTCGGTGGGCGCATCCGCCGGTGCCGCTCGCCCACCCGCTCGACGACGGCCCGGCGGCGCTGCTGCGCCGCGACCTCGACGCCACCGCGGCGGGCCTCGCCGACCGGGACGGCGTCGATTCCGGCTGGCACCGGCTGGTCGGCCCGCTGGCGTCCGACGGCTCGCGGCTGGCCGAGGGTGTGCTGGCGCCGTTCGACCTGCCGCCCACCGCGCCCCTGACCCTTGCCCGGTTCGGCGTGCGCGGGCTGTGGTCCGCGACCGCGCTCGCCCGCGCCGCGCTGCGCGGTGAGGCGGCGCGGGCGCTGTTCGCCGGGCTCGCCGCCCATTCCATGATCGATTTACATCGCCCGGTCACCGCAGGCTACGGGCTGTTCCTCGGGGTGCTCGCGCACCAGGTCGGCTGGCCGGTAGCCGTCGGTGGATCATCGTCGCTGGCGGAGGCCCTGGTCGCCCGGCTGCGCGAGCTCGGCGGCGAACTGGTCACCGGCGCCCCGGTGACCAGCCTGTCGGAACTGCCGCCCGCGCGGGCCGTGCTGCTCGATCTCACCCCTCGCCAGGTGCTCGCGGTCGCCGGCGACGCGCTGCCCGGCCGCTACCGCGCCGCGCTCGGCCGATACCGGTACGGACCGGGAGTTTTCAAGATCGACTGGGCGCTTGACGGACCGGTGCCCTGGCGCGATCCGGCGGTCGCCGGGGCGGCGACCGTACACCTGGGCGGCACGCTCGCCGAGATCGCCGCGGCCGAGCGGGCCGTCGCCCGCGGCCACCATCCAAACCGGCCGTTCGTACTGTTCGTTCAGGCGTGCGCCGCCGACCCGAGCCGCGCCCCGGCCGGCCGGCACACCGGGTGGGCCTACTGCCATGTCCCACTGGGCTCCAGCGTCGACATGACCGACGCGATCGAGTCCCAGGTCGAACGCTTCGCCCCCGGATTCCGCGACCGGGTGCTTGCCCGCCATGTGATGGGACCGACGGCACTGGAGGCGCACAACGCCAACGAGATCGGCGGCGACATCGGCGGTGGCACCGCCGACCTGCGCCAGTTGGTCGCTCGGCCGGTGCTCTCGCCGCGCCCCTGGGCAACGCCGCTGCCCGGCGTCTACCTGTGTTCGGCCGCCACCCCTCCCGGCGCCGGGGTACACGGCATGGCCGGGCTGCACGCGGCGGCCCTCGCCCTCAGCCGGGAGCGGCGAGCGGCCTGGCCCGTAGGGCGGCCGGGATGAGACCGTCGCCGACCCTGATCTCGCCGCTGTGCGCGAGACACGCCGGGAAATGCGCGATATGCCGCCGCCTACGGACCTTGTATCCCGCCTGGAGACACTCCGACGGTAACCGCCCGGGCGCCACGCCGACCATGAATCACCGCCTTTTCATGACCGCCCCTCCATGATGGGGGTCGGCAGCCGGCCCGCGGGCGGCCTGCATCACCGTTGGGTGACCGCAGGCCAACCGGTAGGTGAACACCCCTCCGCCGCACCCTCCTGGCCAGACGGGAATGATATCGTTCAGGCGGATCTTTCCATCGCCGCGGAAATCGGGGAAATGTCATGCCGCTGGCAGGCTACGGCGTCTTGAAAGGCCGGGTGCTCGACCGGCGCAGGGAGGGCGGGCGCGACAGCCCGCATTACCAGCTACACGTCGACGGCGGTGACTCTTTCCGAGTCGCCGTGAACGTTCTGTCCGCCCAGCCCCCGTCCGAACTGCTGTACATCGCGGTCGAGGAGTTCCACCATCCGATCCTCGACCGCCTCGTCGACCTGCCCGACGGGTTCACCCCCCTGAACTCCAGGCCCGGCGGCCTCGCCCTGGACTTCATCCGGGGCAACCTGTTCGACCGCACTGGGCTGCACGCGCTCCCCCCCGACCGCCCCGGCCCGGACAACGACCTCGCCGACCGCCTCGACCACCACGTCCAGCGTGCGACCGCCGATCCAACCAGCCACATTTACGCCTTCGGCCAGCGATGGGGCCCCGAACCCACGAAACCAGACAAGATCTTTGGCTTCGTACCCGGCAACGGCGTGCATGACGTCCACATGAACCAGGGCAACAGCGGTCGCTTCATCGCCGACGACGGCACCTGGCAGGACGGTGCCCTGCTGTTCCACTTCCCCACCGCGGGCCGCTGGACAGCACTGTTCCTGGCCTTCCAGAGCCAGGCCTGGCACACTGACGACACGACCGGCCACGCCCTGCGCGCCGTTCCATCGGCCGGACCGGGCGGCCGACCGGCCCCCGGGGAACCCGACCGGCGCCTGCGCATCGTCGCCGCCCTGGTCAACCCCATCGGACCAGCACCGGAAGCCGAGTCCGTCACCCTGCTCAACACCACCCCAGGGCCCGTCGACCTCACCGGTTGGACGATCATCGACAGCGGTCGGCACCGTTTCCCCCTTCCGCCCACCAACCTGCCGGCCGGGGACACCGTGCGGATCCCGCTCGCGCCCCCGGTCGGGCTGGGCAACCGGGGCGGCATCATCACCCTGCTTGACCAGGACGGTCTGAAAGTCGACGGCGTCGCCTACACCGCCACCGACGCCTCCCGCGAAGGGCACACCATCGTCTTCTGACCCCGGGTCGCCTTTCGGACCCGGATCACCTTTCGGACCCGGGTCGCCTCCGCAGGACTCCGTATGAGCGCGATCAGAACCGGGCTGGATGTCCGGAAAGTCATCGGGCGAATCGGCGCGGAGATCGTCGGCATCGATCCGGGCCGGGAGCTGGACGCGGAGACGGTCGCGTGGCTGCGGGCCACTCTCAACGAGCACAAGGCGCTGGTATTCCGTGAGGTGGATATCGATGATGCCGGTCAGCAGCGGTTCGCCGGGTATTTCGGCGCACTGACCGCGGCCCACCCGACCGTCCCGTCGGTGGCAGGCTCACCGAACGTCCTGCCGGTCGACAGCGAGAACGGCAGAGCCAACCACTGGCATACCGACGTGACATTCGTCCTGAACCCGCCCCAGCTGAGCACGCTTCGCAGCATCGTCATCCCGCCCTATTGCGGGGAGACCCTGATCGCCAACGCCGCCGCGGCGTACCAGGACCTTCCCGAGGTACTGCGCGCCTTCGCCGACACCCTCTGGGCGCTGCCCACGAACGACTACGACTACGCGGTTCCGGTGGAGAGCCTCGACAGCGACCAGCTGGACCGGCGGGCGGTTTTCACCGCCACCGTGTACAAGACCGTGCACCCGGTGGTGCGAGTTCATCCGCTGACCGGCGAGCGCGGCCTCTACATCGGGGGGTTCGCGCAGCGCATCGTCGGCCTGTCCACCGGCGAGTCCCGCGACCTTCTACGGTTGCTGCAGTCCTATGTGATCAAGCCGGAGAACGTGCTGCGGTGGCGTTGGGAGCCGGGCCAGCTGGTGATTTTCGACAACCGGATCACCCAGCACTACGCCATCGACAACTACGACGACCTGCCCCGTCGGCTCAACCGGGTCACCGTCGCCGGCGACATACCGTTCGGCCCGAACGGGGAGAAGAGCTACTCGCTCGCCGGGGATGCCTCGCATTACACGACCGTTCTCGAAGAAAGCGTCCCGGCGTCCGCCGGAATCCTTTCCACGTAGCGACCGGCCGGCGACACGGCCGGAACAGTGGGATCTCGCGACCGGCATCGGCGACCGGCTCGCCCAGACCCACGCCCGCGCCGCCGACGCCAGCCGACCGATTCGAGAACGCCAGTCCAGGTCACGGGGAATCCAAAGATCAGGAACATCAGCCGCAGCAGACGCAGCCCGGGGCACATCCCTACCTGTCCACGTGACGGCTGATCTCAAGTGAGCAGGACACGGTGGGGACCGGACAGCAGACGCCGCCGCGCCAGGCATCACGGCCTTCCTTCACCGCGATCACAGCGATCACCAGAGCGGCGACCGGGTCCGCCCAGGACCAGCCGAGGGTGGCATTGAGGAGCAAACCAGCGAGCAGGACCGCGGACAGATAAGTACACAGCAACGTCTGCCTCGAGTCCGCCACGGCGGACACCGAACCGAGTTCCCGGCCGGCACGGCGCTGCGCAGCGGACAGGAACGGCATCACCGCCAGCGACACCGCGGCGAGCGCGATCCCGGGCACCGAACCATCCGCATCATCCCCGCCGGCCAGTGCACGCACGGCGTCGACCGCGACATAGACGGCGAGCACGAAAAACGACCCGGCGATGAACCGCAGGGCGACGCGTTCCCGGGCCTCCCGAACGGCGTGATCGACGGCGGAGAACTGCCAGGCAACCGCGGCGGCGGAGAAGACCTCGATGAGCGAGTCCAGCCCGAAACCGATCAGCGCAGCGGACGACGCCGCCGCGCCGAACGTGAGCGCGATGATGGCCTCGACGACGTTATAGGCGATAGTCACCCCGACCAGGAACCGGATTCGGCGGGCGAGCAGGTCACGGCGGGCCGGGAGCGGCCCCGATGACAGCGAGACGGCCATATCAGCAGCAGCCCTTCTCCGCCGTGCCCGGGCACGCGGCATCCTGTCCGAGGGCGATGACCGCGGCCCGCAGCTCGTCGAGTGTGCGACCGAGACGGGCGTCGGCAAGCTCATAACGGGTACGCCGGCCGACCGGAACGGCGACCACCAGCCCACAGCCACGCAGACAGGCCAGATGATTCGACAGCCGGCTCCGGGAGATCCCCATCGCCTCCGCCAGATCAGCGGGATGCGCCGGGCTGTCACGAAGGGCCAGAAGCAGCCGTGCCCTGATCGGGTCAGCCAACGCCCGGCCGACCCTTACCAGAACCTCGATGTCCGAGGCGATCGTCACCATGACCCAACAGTACAGAGATCCATGAACTCAGGAAAGCGTAAACTTCGGATGGGCCGGAGACCTCGACGCGGCGAGGCTGGCTGCCTGGTCTCACGGCCTGGTCTCACGGCCTCGTCTCACGGCCTCTCTGCAGGCGGCGGTGCTGCTCGCCCTCTACGGCGCCGTCTTCGGCGCCGTCCTCGGCGCTCTGGTGGGCCTGCTGACGTACGCGCTGAGCAGGGGCCGTCGGGATTTCGTCTCCGTGTCGGCGCTGAGCGCGGACCGCTACGACCTGCTCGTCGACGCCGACGTGGCGGAGCAGGCGGCCAGGCTGCTCGCGGAGACCGAGTTCGGCCGAGTGTCGCCGGCCGGGGGCACCCGGACCTGACCCCGGGACCCGTGCCGGCGCCCAGGCTCATTCCCGGGCTACCGGCAGAAGCCCGGCCCTGCGCCGCTCGATGTAGCGGACGAACGCAAAGGTGTCCCGGGCCGCCTCGATGCCGTCGTCCGCGAGCCGACCGGCGAACCGCTCCCGGATGGCCGTCTCGACCGCGGTGATCGAAACGATTCCGGTCAACGCGGCAAAGCCACCGAGCAGAGCGGTGTTCGGTAGCGGATGCCCCAGCTCGCGCTGGGCGATCTCGCTGGCGGGCAGGCTGATCGTTCGCTCGGGCCGGTACCGGGTGAGCCCGGGCAGCCCGAAATCGTCGAGGTCGCGTGCCGAGTCGAGCAGGATGAACCCGTCCGCCCCGAGTCCATGGAATACGTCGGAGACGTGCAGCAGCGCCGCGTCCCGGACGATGACCGCATCCGGGAACACGACCGGTTCCCACCCGGGCAATGGATCGTCGTCGATCCGGCAGCAGGCGACCGTAGGGTGGCCGATGTGTTCCGGCCCGCCGGCCATGGCTGCCTGTCCGTAGCGACCCTCCGTAACTGCCGCGATGGTCAACAGCTCGGCGATGGTCAGCACGCCCTGGCCGCCGAACCCGTGAATTCGTACCGCGAACATGATGGACCTCGTCTCTCCCGACCGGGCTGCTCTCGATGCTGCTTCTCGACGCTGCTCGCGATGCCCCCGTCAGCTGCCAGGGTCCTCTCCGCGGCCCGGCAGCGCGGTGAGTAGCCGGCGGCGGGGGCGACCAGTGGATCGCGGGCCAGGATCGCCATCGTGCGGTCGTCCCCGTTGACCCCGTGCGCATGGATGGCGAGCTGCGCGAAAAGGAGGATCAAGCAACGACCGCGACGTGTCCCCTCAACACAAACCCCAAGGTCAGCGGGCTACCGCCGCTCACCCTGAATGGACACGCGCGAACCTCGCGGCCTGCTCGCCGTGTCCGGCCGCGTCGCCGACGCAGATGGCGAGCCGGCCCCCGCCGACATCGACCACGTCCACCCAGTCTCCGCTCGAACCGGGAGTCGCGGAATGCGACCGCCAGGAGACCCCCAACCGGTGGGCGTTCTCTCTCACACCCTCGGTCACACAGGCTGCGAGATCGGTCTCGTCCCAGGATTCTGCAGCCGGAAAGTTGCACACGGACGACCTCCAGAACGGCGCCTCGCGGGGAGAACTCAGTGGCCCTTGGCATCTCAGACCCGTGCTCAGGCCTGCACCGACAACAGGTCATTCATTCGACTTCAGCCATCCGCTGAACATCAATATTGACGATCAGATCGGCCCAGCACGCATACTGGCCGACCGCACGCCCCTGCCGGGTCACCCGCAGGACTCGTGCCGGACGATCGGGACCGGCCTTGACGACCGTCTCCTCGATGAGATGACCACCCGCTGTCATCCATTTCATGTGTCACCGCCTTCCTTGGCGTCGATGCGAGGCCTGGGATCTGATGGCACAACCTGACAACCTGGCGGGATCGGCGACGACGGGTCATTGTTCAGTCGTTCACGCGAACCCGAAGGGTCAGCGGTCCCGGCCGAACAGCGTGGCCGTGTCCTCGATCGGGTTCCCCTGCCGGTCGTAGACGGCGACGCCCAACGACCTCAGTGTCGACGCGCTGCACCGCAGGTGATGGGCGCACAACAGCACCTCGACATCATGGGAACGCGTGTCACCGGGGACAAATATCGCCTGTGCCACCGGTTCGGAGGGGCAGCAGCAGGACCGACTGCCCGGTTCGATCGCCCGGTACGGTCGGTGCGTGCCCTCGGTCGCTGCGCCGTTCTCCGCGGCTGACGTCGGAGCCGGCATCGAGCGGGACAGGCGAAGGGCGGGGAGATTCACGGGGAGGTTCATGAGTCAACCATCCCGCGGCTGCCGCCTGGTCACATGGGCCGATCGTCCCCCCTCAGCAGACCAACGGTCTCCCCGCACAGGGGCGCAGCCCAGTGTCACAGGGGCGCAGCCCAGTGCAGGTGGGTGCCCCCACCTGCCGGTGTGGTGAGGGTGAAGGACCCGCCGAGCTGCTCGGCCCTGGTCCGGAGGTTGTCCAGCCCGCTGCGCCGGCCGCCGGGACCTATGCCGACGCCGTCGTCGATCACGTCGACGACCACCGACTCGCCGGCCACGCCGATACGGAGCTCGACGGTCCCGGCCCGCGAATGCCGCGCCGCGTTGGTCAACGACTCCCGGGCGACGGCGATCACCTGGTCAGCGAGATCGTCACCGATCACGGTTTCGAGCGGTCCAGAGTAACGGACGGTCGGCGTGAAGCCGAGGGCCGGACGCACGTCCTCGGCGATCCGGTCGATCGCGGCGTGCAGTCGGCTTCGTTTGGACACGCCGCTGGCACGCAGCTCGAAGATCGACCGCCGGATGTCCTTGATCGTAACGTCAAGGTCCTCGACGTACTGGTTGATGCGCTCGGCATTCGATGGACGTTCGTACTGGGCGATGTCCTGCAGGCCGAGCGCAACGGCGAACATCCGCTGGATGACGTGGTCATGCAGGTCACGAGCGATGCGACCACGGTCGGCCAGGACCACCAACCGCTCCCGGTCGGCCTTGACCCGCGCCAGTTCCAGAGTGATCGCGACGTTGCCCGCGAAGCTCGCGGCGCTGGCGAGATCGGTGTCGCTGAAGGGACGTTTCCCCCGGTTCCGCCCGACAAGCAGCACTCCGGACACGTGGTCGGTGCCGGCGACCATCGGGAGGAGGATCAGGGGGCCGGTGGCGGCGTCCCGTTCCTCGGGAAGGGCGTCGAGCTGCGCATCCTCCACGCGCAACGGCTGCTGCTCGGCCATCACCCGACCGGTGAGGGTGCCGTCGAGAGGTATCCGCTGACCGGCACCGGAAACGGTGTCCGCTCCGACGGTGACGGTGACGGCGACCCGCGCGCTGCCGGCCTCCTCGTCGCGCAGGACGATGGAGACGAACTCCGCATCGGCGACCGTGCGGATGCGTTCCGCAACAGAATCGAGGGCGCCGTCGGCATCGGCCATGATCTGGCGGGTCACGTCGGCGGACGCGCTCATCCACCGGTGCCGTTGCTGGGTGTCGTGGAACAGCCGGGCGTTCTCGATCGCGACACCGGCGCTGGCGGCCAGGGCGAGCGCGAGTTCCTCGTCCTCGGCGGTAAAGACCGTGCCGCCGCGTTTCTCGGTCAGATAGAGGTTGCCGAACACCTCGCCGCGCACGGTGATAGGTACGCCGAGGAAGGTCCTCATCGGCGGATGGCCGGGGGGAAAGCCATACGCACTCGGGTCACGGGAGATGTCGTCGAGGCGACGCGGCCGAGGATCATCGATCAGTAGACCGAGCACCCCGTGGCCGGTGGGCAGATGACCGATTCGGTCGACGTCCCGCGGGTCCATGCCGGCGTGGACGAACTCCTCCAGGGTGCGGTCCGGCGCGACGACGCCCAGCGCCCCGTATCGGGCGTCCAGCAGCTCGCACGCCGCCTCCACGATGTGCCGGAGCAACACCGGCAGCCGGAGGTCCGTGGCGATGGCCCGACTCGCCGCCAGCAGCCCGCGCAACCGGCTCTGCGTGGCCAGCACATCCTGGGCCCGGTCAACCAGCTGCGTCAGCAGTTCATCGAGTTCGAGCCGCGCGACGAGCGGGAAGGTCAGGTTCTCGCTCTTCGGTGGGCCCGTCGAAGAGACCGACGAAGGGTCCGTTCCCGCCCGCTTCTGGTTGGCTGCGGACCCAGTTTCCATGCCCACGCCCGAACAGTACTAGAACCGGTTCGGTTGCCGCGGATGCATTGGCGATCCCCATCAGTTGTCGATGCGTTACCCGCGCTCGGCGGTGGCCGCTCCCGGGCCATCCGGTCTTCCCCGAAACACCCAGAGCACCCGAAACACCCAGAACACCCAGAACACCCAGAGCACTGCGGAACATCGCTTCGCGTGCCGATCAGGCCGCGGCGCGGCGGGCGTTGTGCAGCGACTCGGCGATGGCCACCGCCGTATCGATGATCTTGGCTTCCGGCCAGGGTTCGATCCGGGAGACGGTGTCGGCGAGACGGCCAAGGCCGACGGACCCTGTGGCGCTGGTTGCCGCGGAACGCCGGTCGGTACGGGTTGCCGCGAGATCGGGCGGGGCCGTGCAGCGCAGTTGCACCAGGTCCGCGGAGGCACGGCGAGCGACATCGGCCGCTTGCGCGCGCTGGCTGTGCCGGTTCCACGGTGCGTCGACCACGACGGACTCGCCGCGGCGCAGCGCCGTGCCGGCCTGGCGCAGCAGTTCCTGGTGGACCGCGTCGACGTCGTCGGCCGGTACCCATCCCCCCGCCTCTGCCCATCCCCCCGCCGCGAGATCGTGACGGTTGGCCGAGGCCGCCAGGTCCGCCGCGGCGTCGTCGAAGCGGAGCACGGTCCACCGCTCCGTGCCGGCGAGCCCGCCGGCGAGCGTGGACTTCCCGGTGCCGCGCTGGCCGCCGACCAGCGCGAGTCGGACCCGGCCCCAGCGCAACCGGGCCAGTGCCAGGTCAGCGAAGGCCCGCGCCTCCGCCGCCGCCGCGTTCTCACCGGCCGCGACACGCTGGCACGCCGCCTGGCAGCGCCCCAGCGCGGCCAGCGCCCAGTAGAAATCCTCGAGCGACCGAGGATGGGTCTCACCAGCCATCTCACGGTAGTGATCGAGGAAGAGCCGGGCGAGATCGCGGCGTCCGAGCCACTCGAGGTCGGCTGCCAGGGCGCAGGCGTCCGCGAGGACGTCGGCCGCCCGCAGCCCGGGTTCGAACTCCAGGCAGTCGAGCACTCTGGGCCCGTCATCAAGGCAGAAGATGTCCGCGGCGGACAGATCGCCGTGCCCGTCGCGGATCCGCCCGGCCTCGCGCCGCTCCCGCAGGAGTTCGTCGCGGCCGTCGAGGTACCGCACGGCGAGACGGTTCACATGGTCGAGGATGCTGGCGCTCACCGCCGCGCCATGGTCACGCTGTACCCGGGCGAAGCAGGCGTCCCACCGCCCACGCAGGCGGTCCAGGCCACCTGCCTCGGCGATCTGGGACGAGGTCTCACACCGGGCGTGGAAGTCGACCAGCACCCGGGCGAGGGCGTGGATCTCCGCCCTGACCTCGGTGCCACCTTCGGCAAGCGTCGACAGCCGGCGCGCCTCGGGCAGTCGACGCATCACGACCATGTGGTCGCAGGGCTCCCCGTCCGGTCCGATGACATCGGCGACGCCGAGGTAGACGTCGGGCGCGAGGCGACGATTGAGTCTCACCTCGGCCTCGCAGGCGGCCAGCCGTGCCTGCCGGCCGCGGAAATCCACGACACCGAGGTCGACCGGCTTCTTGACTTTGAAGACACGATCTCCAAGGAAGACGAGCACGGACCGCGCCGTCTCGACGACCCTGGCAGGAGGCCCCGACGCCACCGTCGGCGCTACCGCTGGCGCCGAGGACGAGGCGCCTCGCTCCGCCGGGAGCGGGTTCACCGTGGTCTCCAGGATCATGGCACGAGCCTGCCCGCGTCTCGGCGGCCGCGGCAGCATGCTCGGGTCGTGCGTGGAGGGAACGAAGGTCCGTCCTACCTGGGACCAACGTCCCCACCCTCCCCCGCCTCCGACGCGCCGCCGCGGTGGCTGGCAGACACCCGTCGACACCGGGCCAAGGACCGGTCCAAGGGTCGAAGGTCCCGAACCCAGCATCCATTTCACAGCGTGGCGGCTCCGAGGACGGCGCCGTATCCTCCTCCGCATGAAGACGATCCGGGTATTCATTCTCGACGACCACGAAATCGTGCGTAACGGTCTACGGCAGACCCTCGATCGCCACGACGACATCGAGGTGGTCGGCGAGGCCGGACTCGCCGCCGAGGCGATCCGCAGAATTCCGGCGCTCCTGCCCAACGTGGCCGTCCTCGATGGCCGGCTCCCCGACGGAAGCGGCATCGACGTGTGTCGCGACATCCGCTCCGCCCATCCAGACGTCGCCTGCCTCATTCTCACGTCCTATGACGACAACGAGGCCCTGTTCTCCGCCATCATGGCCGGTGCCGCCGGCTACGTCCTGAAGGAGATCCGCGGCAACGACCTGGTGAGCGCCATCCGCACCGTGGCCGCCGGCGGGTCGCTGCTCTCGCCATCGGTCACCCGCCGCGTCCTCGACAGAATGCGCCAAGGGCCCAGGGAAGACCCGACGCTGGCCTCCCTCAGCGCCCGGGAACGCGAAATCCTCCAGCACATCGCCGAAGGTCTCACCAACCGGCAGATAGGTACCCGGATACACCTCTCCGAGAAGACCGTGAAGAACTACGTCTCCAGCATCCTCGAAAAACTCGGCCTGACCAGCCGGACCCAGGCCGCCGTCTACGCCCTGAAGAAGACGAGTGAGGACTGAACACCCACACTCGACCATCGATATACCGGACCATCGACACACCGGAGCATCCCTGTGCCTGAACCGGGTCGAAGGACCCATCCTGGTGGGAGCCAGGTCCCGGATCCGAGCACCGCGGGTCGGATGTCGCATACGCGGGCGAAGGGCACGCTCATCACTGTCGGCAGGACGCCGACGAGGAGGTGGCGATTGTGGAACCCCCCCTGGTTCCGGCCCGCGTCGCGCCGTTGCCATACGGCCGGCCCCTCGACCTGACCAAGATTGTGATTGTCGGGGAAATGGTCGCCGGAGCGGTGGCCATCTCCTGGCGGTTCGCCGGCCGCGCCCCGGGGCCCAAGGCGATCGTGCGAATGGGCCCGGGAGGCTGGGTGAGCATGAAAGGCGGCGGCGTGCGCCTGCACGGGCGACGCTACCGACAGCCCCGCGAGCAAAAGCGGCCGCCGTGGGCCCGCGTCCTGGGGGCACGACGGGCAACCCGGCCGCTCTGACCGGACCCGCAGGTGCCGACAAACCGGAACATCACTCACCCGGAACATCACTCTTTGACGATGATGCGGGTGACGGGACTGTCGGCTGGCATCCTCGCGATTTCGATCACGATTTCGATCACGCGAGTCCCCGCGCACGCGTGATGCGGCGGCGCGGTGAGGCGTCTCCGCCGCTCGCCGGGTGACGACCACGCCGGCCCGGCCGGGCACCCTGCACACATTCGAAATGAACACCGTTATCCTTTGTGGCAAGGCTGCGGCGCGTCGGCCCGACCAGGGTCAGACCTCTCCCCGCCCTCCCATGCCCTTCCATGAGGATCTGGGAGGATCCGGGGGATCCGGGGGGACCCGGGCTCGATGGGCTCCGCTCCCGTCCGCGGGGGATCACGGGTCTCGTCGATCGGCGCCTCGCGGCTGGAGTACCCGTTCGGCATGCTCGCGGCAGCGCCGCCACGACATCGAGGAAATCTCTGTGAAGATCGCTTTTGTGGGCAAGGGCGGAAGCGGCAAGACCACGCTGTCTTCCCTCGTCGCCCGTCACCTGGCCACCCGGGGTCGGCCCGTGCTGGCCCTCGACGCCGATATCAACCAGCACCTGGCAGTCGCCCTCGGGCTCGATGAGGACTCCGCCGCGGCCATCCCCGCGCTCGGCGACCACCTCGACGAGATCAAGGAGTACCTGCGTGGCGAGAACCCGCGCATCCCCTCGGCGCGGGAGATGGTCAAGACCACACCGCCCGGCACCGGCTCGCGGCTGCTGACCGTCACCGGGCCGAGCCCGATCCACCACCGGTTGAGCGTCGACATCAACGGGGTCCGCCTGATGGTCACCGGCGCCTTCACCGAGGAGGATCTCGGCGTCGCCTGCTACCACTCCAAGGTCGGCGCCGTCGAGCTGCTGCTCAACCACCTCGTGGACGGGCCCACAGAATATGTCGTCGTCGACATGACCGCCGGCGCCGACTCGTTCGCCTCCGGGCTGTTCACCCGGTTCGACCGCACCTTCCTGGTCGCCGAACCCACCCGCAAGGGCGTCGCCGTCTACGAGCAGTACCGCGGTTACGCCGCCGACCACGACATCCCGATCTCGGTCATCGGTAACAAGGTAAGCGACGAGCGGGACCTGCAGTTCCTGCGTGACCGGATCGGCGACGACCTGCTGGTCCACCTGGAGCAGTCGGCTGCCGTCCGAGCGATGGAACAGGGCCGCGCCACCGGCATCGCGGACCTCGAACCGGCCAACATCGCCGCGTTGGACCACATCGTCGCCGTCGTGGACGACACCGAACGCGACTGGGACCGACTGCACCGACAGGTGATCGAGTTCCATGTGAAGAACGCCCGGTCCTGGGCGAACGACGCGGTCGGGGTCGACCTCACCAGCCAGATCGATCCCGGCTTCCGGCTCGACACCCGTCCAGGCCTGGTGCCGGCCGCGCGGTTGGCCGACACGACTGGCACCGCGCACACGGCTGGCACCGCGCACACGGCTGGCACCGCGCACACGGCTGGCACCGCGCACACGCCCCAGACCGCCGCACGCTGAGCGCTCACGAGGCCGGGCCCGCCTGATCGCGCGGCGGCCGAATTGTGGGGAGCTGGGCACGGTCCGGGGACCGCAAACCGTGCTCAGCTCCCCACATTCACCGGCCGACGGCCAGCCGGGATCACGCCACTAGGGGCACCGCGACGGGTAGGGGATCTCCGGGGCGTGCCGCTCCCACTCGGCCTCGCTCATCACGGCCGTCGGGTCGGTGCAGGCACGTTTGGCGATATGGGCCGGGTCGATGTCCCACAACCGGGCGGTGTTGTCGTCGCCGGAGGTGGCGGCCAGTGTGCCGTCCGGGCTGAACTGGACGCGCCGCACCGTCGCCGTGTGCCCGAGCAGGCCGCCGACCGGCCGGGGATTGCGCGGGTCGGAGATGTCCCACAGCCGGCCGGCCTTCCGCGCGGTCGTGCCCATCAGGTGCAGGTCGACGCGGAAGGCAACGCTACTCACCCAGTCCGATCGGTCGGTAAAGGTGTATAGCATTTTCGGTTCCGTCGGCGTGGCGATGTCCCATAGCCGGGCGGACCGGTCCGCCGACGTCGATCCAAGAATCCTGCCGTCGGGCCGGAAGGCGAGCCCGAGCACCGCGTTCTCGTGCCCGTTGAGGATCGCGAGCGGCGTGGGCCGGGTCGGGGTCGACACGTCCCAGAGCCGGATGGTCCGGTCGTGGCTGCCGGTCGCGAGCATCCTCCCGTCCGGGCTGAAGGCCACGCTGTTGACCCAGTCGGTGTGTCCCACAAGGGTGGCCGCCAACCGCGGCTGGTGGGGATCGGTGATGTCCCACAACTTGGCGGTGTTGTCGGTGCCGGCGGTAGCCATGGTCTTTCCGCCGACCGCGAAGGCAACGCTGTTGTTGACGTCCCGCAGCACTGCCAGCGACCTGGGCCGCTCGGGCACGGAGATGTCCCAGAGCCGGACAATGTGGTCGTCGGTGGATGTCGACAGCAGCCGCCCGTCCGCGCTGAAGCCGCCCTGCAGGAAGGTACCGCTGTCCCCCGGGATGACCGCGAGCGGTCTGGTGGCCGTGGGGTTGCTGATGTCCCAGAGCCGGACGGTGCTGTCGTCGCTTCCCGTCACCAGCATTCTGCCGTTGAGGCTGAACCGTACACCGATCACCCGGTCGGTGTGGCCGGCCAGCGTACTGATCTCTACCCCGCCGAAGTTCTCAATCAGGCTGCGCTGGGCCTCCTCGGTGGGCTCGACACGGTAGGCCGCCAGCGCAAGTTGGCGGGCCAGCTGCGGTTGTGTCGTGCTGGCCGCCGCCGCCTCGCTCGCCAGCCGGCGCGACACCTCGATGCTCTCGGGGACCGAAGCGGGGTCCTTGTGGGTGACGAACATGAGGGTGGCCGTCACCGCTACCGCGACGGCGCAGAGACTGGCCACCAGCGACACCACCGTGCGCCGCCGCCACCGGCCGCGCCGCTGCTGCTTCGGCTCGCCACCCTCGGGGTGGCCGCGGCCGGGTGCCGGACGGTCCAGTGGCGACAGGTCCAGTGGCGACAGGTCCAGTGGCGACAGGATGTCGTCGCTCGGCGGTGGCATCGCCGGATTGGCGGAACCGACGGAACCGACGGAACCGACGGAACCCTCGGAACCCTCGGAACCGATAGAACCGGCAGAACCCACGGAATCGATGGAACCGACGGAACCCTCGGAGTCGGACGGTGTCCGCGAGGCTCCGGCGTCTATCCGCGCCGGCGGCTTGACCGGCGGATCCGTAACCAGGGTGACGGCGGTCGGGCCAGCTTCGCCTCGCACCGCCGCGTCGACGTTGGAGTCGACGTTGGAGTCGACGTTGGAGTCGACGTTGGAGTCGACGTTGGAGTCGACGTTGGAGTCGACGTTGGAGTCGACGTTGGAGTCGACGTTGGACAGGCCGAGGAGGGACTGGTAGAGATCGCTGGCGGTCGGCCGGTCCGCCGGCTCCTTGGACATCGTTTTTGCCACGATCGAACGGAGTCCATCGGGCAGGCTGTCGATCTTGGGTGCCTCGTGCACCGCCCGATACAGCAGGACCGGGGTCGTCGCCTTACCGAACGGGCCGATCCCGGTGCCCGCGAACGTCACCACCCCGCCCCAGGCGAAGATGTCCGCGGCCGCCGTGACCAGCTCGCCGCGCGCCTGTTCGGGAGCCATGAAAGCGGGAGTGCCGATCAGGCCGGTGGAGGTCGTCAGCGAGGTCGTGGAATCCATCGCGCGCGCGATGCCGAAGTCGATGACCCGCGGACCGAGTCGCGACAGCAGGACGTTCGACGGCTTCAGGTCACGATGGATCATTCCCGCGGCGTGGATGGCGGTGAGCGCCGCCGCGACCGAGATGGCGAGGCGTTCGAGGTCGGCCTCGGCCATGGGACCGTTGGCGGCGATCGCGTCCGCGAGCGTGGGACCGTCGATGAACTCCGTCACCAGATATGGGCGATCGGCCTCGACGTCGACCTCGAGCACCTCCGCGGTGCAGAACCGGGCGACCCGCTGGGCGACTTCGGCCTCACGGCGGAACCTGGCCAGGAACTCGGGCTGCCGCGCGAGGTCGGTACGGACGACCTTGACGGCCACGGGCCGCCCGTCCCGGCTCCTGCCGAGGTAGACGATTCCCATCCCGCCTTGGCCCAGCCTCGCCACGAGCTGGTACGTCCCGACGGTGACGGGGTCACTGTCGAGCAGCGGTGTCGCGCGGGAGTTTGCCACGTCCCACGGAACTGACCCGTCAGGCGTCGTCACGGCAACCGTCGCCGCGCGGTGTGCGAACCCACGGCCGCCCCCTCCCGTTGGAACCCGACCTCCACGCGCACTCATTGCGCACCGCGGCGCCGCACGCATGAGTGCCTACCGTCTCCGTTAGCAGCCGTGGTTCTGGCAACCGGCTCACGACGGAATTTGTGCCTGGATTCTAGAGGTGCCTGAAGGCGCGTTCACGGCGCGGCCCACCCCGAGAGCCCGACGTAGCGCATCGTAATTGCGTGGCAACTTCCCGTTGGTGGTATCGGTCGCGGCGGCCCTGGCGATGCCGGGGCCACCGGGTCGCGACGGCCCACATGGGCTACCATCAGCATTGATCAAAGGGTACCGGGGCTATCGCTCGTAACGGTCGCTCGCAACGGTCCCCATAAGACCCCATTGACTACCATCAACCTTGATCAAAAGGTACCGGGGGGACCGTGGAGGTCGATCTTGGCGAGGAGTTCCTTGCCGCCGAGCTGGGCGAACAAAGGGGAGACTCTTCCGTCGCGGCCTCGGTGATGCCCCCCAGGGAATATGCCGCGGATCGGATTGCGCCAAGGAGCGGTGCCGTCGACGGAGCACCGATCCCAAGAGCGTCGGTCCAAAGAACGTCGATCCCAGGACCTCGGAGCGAGTCGCTGCCGAGCCCGCCGTCGGACCGACTGGTGTACGCCTACCTCGGCCGACAGCGTCGCTGGGTACTACTGTGCATGACCGCGTCATTCACCCTTGCCTCGTTCAGCCTGTTCAAGTTCGCGCTGCTGGCGTCGGCGTTGTGGGTGTTTCTCCTGCTACTCGGGCTCAACGCGGTTTGTTCGGCCTTCACGATTGTGGCCACCCAGCACCGGCGGCGCGTAACCAGACAGAGCCATGAGAGCCTGGTCCGCGGCTGGCGGTCGATCTACTACCCCAGCGTCGACATCTTTCTTCCCAGTGCGGGCGAACCCCTCCCGGTATTGCTCAACACCTATTCACACATCGCCCGGGTCAGGTGGCCGGGGCAGCTACGAACGTACGTCCTCGACGACAGCGGCCGCCCGGAGATCGCCGCCGCGGCCGCCGCCCACGGCTTCAGCTACCTGAGCCGGCCGGACCGCGGCCGGATGAAGAAGGCCGGTAACATCCAGTTCGGGCTCGAGCACTCGCGCGGCGACTACATCGCCATCTTCGACGCCGACTTCTGCCCGCGGCCGGACTACCTCTTTCACCTGGCACCGTACCTCGACGACCCGGACGTCGGTATCGTGCAGAGCCCGCAGCACTTCGACACGAAACGGTCGATGGGCTGGCTGCAGCGGACCGCCGGCGCCACCCAGGAGCTCTTCTACCGCTGGGTGCAGCCGTCCCGCGACGCCGTCGGCGTCCCGATCTGCGTCGGAACCAATGCGATCTACCGGCGCGGCAGCCTGCGGAAGGCGGGCGGCTTCGCCCAGATAGAACACAGCGAGGACGTCTTCACCGGTGTCAAGCTGCTGGCTGCGGGCTACACCACCCGCTATGTACCGGTGGTGCTGGCGACCGGCCTGTGCCCGGCTGACCTGGCCGGTTTCATCAACCAGCAGTACCGCTGGTGCAGCGGTTCCATGGCCCTGCTGCGGACCCGTCAGCTACGCCACATCAAGCTCGACTGGAAACAGCGGGCCTGCTTTTGGAGCGGGTTCCTCTACTATATTTCCACTGCGATCAACGTCTTTACCATTAACATTCCTGGCCTGTTGATGGTGTACGTCTACCCGGAGCTGGTGCGGCCCTATAATTTTTTGCCGTTCCTGGCCGCGGCCTGGGTGTGGCTGGTCCTGCTCCCGGCTACCAGCCGCGGTCGATGGCGTTTCGAAGTGCTGCGGGTGCAACTTGTGTACAGCTTCTGCCACGCTGTCGCGATCCTGCACATGGTGCGTGGTCGCACGGCATCCTGGGTGGCGACCGGCTCCGTGCGCAAAGGGGGGAACCCGCTGGTCCGCAGCGTGGCTCGGACCGCCTTCTACTGGCTGCTGTTGACGACGTGCGCGACATGGACCGGCATCGCTCTCGACGTCTGGCGGTTCGGCTGGGAAAACTTTTGGCTCATGATTCTGTTCCAGCTCGGCCACAGCTATCTGAGCATCCCGCTCCTGTTCGAGCTTAGCCGCCTGCTCGTGGGGCGCGGCGACCGGCCGGCACGCAGCAGGCACCGCGCCAGGCAGTCTCAGCCCGACTCCGTGGTCCGGGCATGGACCGGCGGTCCGCAGGCCTACAGCGCGCAGGCCTACAGCGCGCCGGCCCACAACGCGCCGGCCAACAGCGCACCGGTCTCGCCCTCGCACGGCGCTCCACCCGCCAGCGCGGCCCTGCGCCAGGGGTGAAGCGACGTGGAACGTCACGACGACGACCTGGACTTCCCGGCCTCCGAGCACCTGCGCTGGCCCGACGGGCTGGCGATCACCGTCGGCCTGGCGGTCATCGCGTTGCTGGCCACCGGCTGGGTCGACCCGACCGTGCTATGGCACTGATCAGGCCAGGCGGGCCGTGGGAGCGGTCGGCATGAGGACCATGAGGACGACGGACGGCGCGGTCACGGACGGCACGGTCACCGTGCCGCTGCGGCGACCCCACCCGGGTCTGGTGCGGATCGAGGAACGGCTCGGCTTCCGCCCCGACATCGAAGGGCTACGCGCCCTGGCTGTGCTGCCCGTGCTGTGTTACCACGGTCAGGTCCCCCACGCCACTGGCGGCTTCGTCGGGGTCGACGTGTTCTTCGTTGTCTCGGGGTTCCTCATCACCAGCCTGCTCGTGCGGGAGGCCGAGGTCACCGGTCGGATAAGCCTGGCGGGGTTCTACGCGCGCCGGGCCAGGCGCATCCTGCCGGCGGCCTGCGTCGTCCTGGTGTTCGTCACCGTGGCGAGCTGGCTGACGATGCCGCCGCTGCGCCAGGCGGAGACGGTGCACGACGTCGCGGCGGCCTCGGTCTACCTGGTCAACTGGCGGTTCATCTCGAACCAGACCGACTACCTCGCCAGCGGTCGGGACCCCAGTCCGGTGCTGCACTTCTGGTCGCTCAGCGTGGAGGAGCAGTTCTACCTCGTCTGGCCGCTGCTCCTGCTGCTCGTCGTGCTGTTCGCCCGGCGCGCCACGATGTCGCTGGCCGCCGTCGCGGTCCCGGTCACGCTCGGGCTCGTCGCCCTGTCGTTGGCGCTGTCGCTGCACTGGACCCTGGTGGAGACGCCGGTCGCCTACCTGGGCTCGCCGGCCCGGGCGTGGCAGTTCGGCGTCGGTGCGCTGCTCGCCTTCGCCGCGCCGGCGCTCGCCAGACTCGACCGCGGCCGCACCGTCACCGGGGTGAGGATCGTGCTCGGCTGGGCGGGGTGCGTGGCGGTGCTGGCCGCCGTCGTCAGCTACGACAGCGTGACGGTCTACCCGGGCACGGCGGCCTTGTTGCCCACCTTCGGCGCGGCAGCGGTCATCGCGGCGGGTACCGGCGTCCACCCGGGACACCGCAGCCTCCGGGCGAGTGCGGGCCGGTTGTTGGGGACCAGAGTGCTGACCGTCATCGGAAGCCGGTCGTACAGCCTGTACCTGTGGCACTGGGCCGTGCTCGTCCTGGTCGAGGCGCGGGTGGGAGACCTGAGCTGGCAGGCGCGCACGGCAGTGGTCGCGGCCTGCGCCGTGCCGGCCGAGCTGTCGGTGCGGCTGGTCGAGCGTCCGGTGCGGCTCTCGGCGGTCGCGGCGTCGGGCTGGCGTCGTGGCCTCGCGATCGCCGTCACCGCGACGTTGCTGCCGGCCGCCACCGGCATGCTGGTCGGCACCGATGCGCTGCAGCGGATGCGGGGCGGTGGCCGGGACGCGGTGGCGGTGCTGCCGCACCTGCCCGCGGCCACGGTGGTGCGTGACCCGTTCGACCAACCCGGCGGCCTGTTGAGCGGCCCGGTGACGCCCGCGCCTTGGTCCGCGTACGACGACCTGCCGCGGCTTCCGGACGGCTGCATGGTAAGTCCCCGCCAGACCACGAGCCCGCCCTGCCAGCTGAACACCGACGGCGCCACCGGCCGGGTGGTCCTGTTGGGGGACTCGCACGCCGCCCAGTGGTTCGGGGCGGTCTACCACATGGCCCGCGGCAGCGACTGGTCGGTGGAGGTGCTGACCAAGGTCGGCTGCCCGTTACCCGCTATCTCGGTCCGCAGCGAGCAGCTCGGCCGGGAGTTCACCGAGTGCGACACCTGGCGAGAGAACACGTTTCGCCGGCTCGCCGCGGAACCAAAGCCGGACGTGATCTTCCTGAGTACGTACAACCGGTACACCGGCGACGAAGAAAAGGTTGTGGCGGGATGGCGGAACACGATCGCACGGCTCGTTTCCCTGGGTGCTCCGCTGGTCTACATCGTCGACACCCCGAATCCACCAGGAGACATTCCGGCGTGTATTTCCGGCGCAATCGACAACTGGCGGTCGTGCTCGTTCCCGCGGGATTCCGGCCTGCCCCGCGACCCGCTGCTGCAGGCGGTCGTCGAGGGCCGCGAACCAGCGGTCAGCGCGGTCGACCTGAACGTCATCCTGTGCCCGGGGACCGGACCCTGCCCGGCCGTACGGGGCAGCGTGCTGCTGTACCGCGACGACTCCCACATCACGAACACGGCAGCGGTCATGCTCGGGCCGGCGCTCGAACACGCGCTGGTCACCAAGGTACAGCTGCCGTCGCGGGGACCTCTGCTCCAGTCAAGCCAGACCGCGGGCACATCGCGTTCCTGACTTCGGTCCCGGTGGAATCCGGGCGTCGGGTAGCCTCGCCAACGAGGTGCGCCAAGGCCGTATTTCAGGACGTCTGTACACTTTTCAGTCATTGTTTGGCTTTCGGTCATTGTTCGGCGGACGTACCAGCCAGACGGCCGAGGTACCTGGTGGGGAGGCGCTGATGCGACGGCGGTCTGCCGTCTGCCTGATGGTGGCGGCGAGCGTACTGGTTTTCGCCTGCAGCTCCCCCGGCGACGGCCCGTCTCGGGAACCTGTGTCCCCGAGCGGCGCCACCAGCGGCGCCGCTCGCGGCGCCGAGCCGTCGCGGGCGACCGTCGAAACCGTGTTCAGGACCCGTCCGCAGTTCGGCGTCACGCTGCCCGGCATCAGCCAGGCGTCGCTGGGCGAGGTTGCGCGCACGACGGGCTGCCTGCCGGCGATGGCCCAGTTCTTCGTCTCCGTGGCCCACGGCCTGGACCCGACGGTGCTCGGCGCGGTGCCGGTGACACCGATCGTGACGGTCGAGCCGTGGAACCCGGACAAGGGGGTCAACCAGAGCGACTTCACGCTCGACAAGACCATCGAGGGCCGGTGGGATGACCACTACCGGGCCATCGCGATGGTAGTGAAGAAGTACGGACGCCCCGTCCTGATCCGGTTCGCCCACGAGATGAACGGCTACTGGTACCCGTGGGCGTCGGTTGGCTCGAACACACCGGCGCTGTTCGTGGCAGCGTGGCAGCACGTGGTCGGCCTCTTCCGAGACGCCGGCGTCACGAACGCGCTGTGGGTGTGGTCGCCGAACGTGCTCCGCGGGACGTCGGGAACGCCGCTGGCCGAGTACTACCCCGGCGACAAGTGGGTCGACCTGATGGGCCTGACAGGGTACGGCGTGCAGGAGAGCTCCGCCGCGCAGACGTACGACCCGTCCATGGCCCAACTGGCCGCGCTGTCGGCCAAGCCGGTCCTGCTGACCGAGGTGGGCGCCCAGCGGGACCAGTACAAGACCAGCTGGATCGCCTCATTCGGCAGCTGGCTGCAGAGCCACCCCCAGGTGGTGGGGTTCGTCTGGACGGCGATGAACATCAAGGACGGCGTGAAGGGTGACTGGCGGTACGACGACTCGGAGGCCGACCTCGCCGCCTTCCGGGCGAGCCTGCTTGCCGGGAGAGTCGCCTGCTGACCACCGCGAGGAGCGTTCCGGAGTCGGCTGGCCAGCCGGGCCCGGCGGCCCGTCACCGTCGCGGCAGCCGTCGCGGCAGCCGTCGCACCCTGGTCGTTCTCGCCGTGGGCGCAGCCGTCGTCGCCTGTGCGCTGGTCCACGCGGTGAACCTCGACGGCTGGCCCGGCCGGTTCAACGAGGACGAGGGCACATATACCGCGCAGGCCTACGCCCTGCGGTACTGGGGCCGACTGGCGCACTACACCTACTGGTATGATCATCCTTTCGGCGGCTGGGCCCAGATCGCGGCGTACGCCTGGGTGACCGACGCCTTCGGCCGTGGCGCTACCGGCGTGAGCGCCGCGCGCGAGTTCATGCTCTGGGTGCACGTCGCAAGCTGCGTCCTGGTCTACCTGTTCGCCCGCCGGCTGGACGTGCGCCGACCGTACGCGGTGACGGCCGTCGCGCTGTTCTCGCTGTCACCGCTGGCGCTCTGGTCCCAGCGGATGGTGTTCCTTGACAACATCATGGTGATGTGGCTGTTAGCGGCGTTGGTCGTGGCCGCGACGCCCAGACGGCGAGTGTGGACTGCCGTGCTGGCGGGACTTGCGGTAAGCGTCGCGTTCTGGTCCAAGGAATCCGCTCTGGTGTTCCTGCCCGGCGTCTACCTGATGGTGTGGACCAACCACCGGCGGCGCAACCTGCGCGCCGCGAGCCTCGGCTTCACCGCCGCGGCCGTGGCGGGCCCCGGGGCGTTCGTGGTGTTCGCGGCTGCTCGTGGCGAGCTGCACCAGTTGCGCCGGGCGGTCGAGTTCCAGCTGTTCACCCGGCAGCCCAGCGGCAGTGTGCTCGACCGCGGCAGCTCGGCGTGGAACCTGGTCGGCTTCTGGCTCGGGCTCGATGCGATCCTGCTCGCCGCCGGCCTCGCGGCGGCGGTCGCCGGGCTGCTGGTGCCTCGGCTTCGGGTGCCGAGCGTGCTGCTGGTGAGCCAGGCGCTGCTCCTGCTCCGGGAGGGGTACCTGCCGTACCCGTACGTCGTCGGGATGTTGCCGTTTGCCGCGCTCTGCGCGGCGGGGTTGGCCGACCACCTTCATCCCCGGCCCGGGCCTGCCACCAGGCCTGCCACCACAACCGCCCGTCTTCGCCTCGCGGCGGTGGCCTCGGTCGTCGTGGCCGGGCTGGCGGTGCTGCCGTGGCAGTGGGGACCGGTCCTGGTCGACGCGGCCACCCGGGACGACAGCCTCCCGAGCCGGGAGGCGTCCGCCTGGTACCTCGACCACGTCCCCCCTGGCCGGGTGACGATCACGAACGATTACGCGTGGCTCGACCTGCTACGCGGGGGTACCAGGCCGATCTGGCACTGGAAGATCAACGACCAGGCCGTGCGGGCGAGCCTCCCGAACGGCTGGCGCGACGTCGACTACGTCATCCTCGACGCCTGGATGGCCGAACCGGCGACGTTGCACCGGCTCCCGCTGCTGGCCGGCGC